>CAZCBU010000322.1:0-7314 GCA_964496995.1 uncultured Sulfurovum sp. | reverse complement strand
CTTTGATGTTGCTGCCTGTGTCAGGGCAACAAGTAAATTTTCGGAATGTACCAAATGTGTGAATGCCTGTCCGGAGAGTATCCAGATCGTAGATCAGCTCCCTTCTTTCAAGCTTGCTACAGGCGTGGAAGCAGCAGCCTGTCTTGGTGCCTGTCCGACTTCTGCATTCACTCTTTCAGATTTTTCAGTGACGGAATTTTTCTTTACTTTTTTAGAATCAAAAGTGAGATTGATCTCTTCCAAGCTTAATGTACCCTGTATCTCCGTTTTAAGTGTGGAGCATTTGATCTCATTGGCCTTGGCAAGTGAAGAACCGATTACGATAGACCTGAATGACTATAAAGAGGGTTCGCATCTTCTGGAACTGATCGAAGACCGTATTGAAGAAGCTAATTTTGTACTCTCTTCTTTTTCTGACAAAGCTTTACATACCAATATTGATGAAGCTGTACGTGTAACCGTAGAAACAAACGAATCTTTGGAAATGGAAGAACCTTCACGACGTGACTTCCTGAGCCAGGCTTCTGTCAAAGGTGTGGTAAAACATAAACAGGCCTTTGATGAAGCAGTTGATGCAGAAGAGTTGCAGACCTTCAACATTGATGCATCTATGGTCTCAAAGATAAAAGACAAACATCTCCCTGACAAGAGAAAAATACTTTTCACGACTCTGAAACGGGTTACTGTACCTGAGATATTTGAAATATTGCCAGAGGAAGATGTTACTTTTGTTTCGCAGAAATTCATCGACGATTCCTGTACGAACTGCCAGATCTGCTACCGTATCTGTCCGACAGGTGCTTTGAGCTCAAACAGTAAATTCTCCATGATCAACTTTGATGCCATGCTCTGTGTGAAGTGTCACCTCTGTCATGATGCCTGTGAACCGAATTCTATTCATTTACAGGCTGGATTTGAGATAAAAGAATTTTTTGAACCTACACAAAGAACGCTGGCATCATTTACCATTAAACGCTGCAATGAGTGCGGGAACAACTTTACTTACACAGGCGGTGAACAGACGTGTCCCCGTTGTCTGGTAGAAGAGGAAGAAGCGATGTTTTTGCATGACAATGCCAAACATATGAAGTCGCTGGCTGAAGAAAAAGCAAAAGCGGATGCAGAGGAAAACAATGAAAAGGGTGATGCATGAGGCCAGAAGAGATAAAACCGGATACCGGTCTGTGTACCATTCTTGGCCACAATGCCCAAACCGGTTATATGCGAAAGTACTTTAACAAGATCATGAAACATAATAGCATCAATGCCACGGCGATCGCCTTGAACATCAGTGATGAACATTTTGATTTCACCATGACCAATGTAGGGCAGTCAAAAGTAGACAAAATGATGATCGAAAGAGAGTTTGGTGAAAAAACGGTGCATTACTGCCAAAGTCTGGATGCCTGTGCAAGCAGAACAGGACGTGTGGACTTTGTGGAAGTGGAGAATGGTGAGGTAAAAGGGTACTGTCTGGAAGATGATGCAAAAGCCCTTTTTGACAAACCTGAATTCCTGGATGACCAGATACTGTTCGTGGCGAAAATGATGCTTATAGCAAACCGATGGTTCAATGCCAAAATAGAGGTGGACGACATTCCACTACTGATAGGAGATAAATAATGAATAAAAATGATATAGCAGATCTGAGAAAAGAGTTTGAAGACTTTACACAGGAAGATTGTCTGGATGGCAGCTGTGAAAGTGGTGAAGAGGTTGATCTTAAAGATTATCCCTCTTATACGGAAGTATTGTATGCAAAGCTCATTGCTCCGCATGTGAGCGGTATCTATATCTCCCGCTGGGATATTAAAGAGATCGCTTTGGCAGCAGGTGATTCTATGGCGATCCATCCGAGAAAACGTATGTTTGAACTTTTGATGAAGTTCGCGACCTCCAGAGAAAATATGCAAGCTGTTCTGGATGCACTTGAAAACCATATGGAAGAGAAGATCGCTGTCTATACTGAATTAATGACGACTTTCCCTGCAAGTGCAGAGATCTTCCAGCCAAAGATCGATAAAGCACAGAAGACCATGAAGCTTTTTCCTCAGATCATTGAAGAGTATTTTGCTGAATAAATCAGATTCTTTTTTTTATTAATCTACGCACTGTATACTTCTTGAAAGAGACTTCAAAAGGATACAGATGTTTAAAAATCTACTTTCCCTGCTAAGCATTGTTTTATTGGGTACACAACTTTCAGCTTCAGATATGTCCAAAAATGACTATAACATGTTTCCCCCGGCAAAAGAGGGATATACCCGCTATATTGTAGAAGTTCCCAAAACCCAGAATGATCATGAACATAAAGTTGAACTGCTGATAGGGAAAAACCTGATGGTAGATTGCAATCATGCCTCTTTCTCGGGAAAAATTGAACGTAAAGATCTGAAAGGGTGGGGGTATCACTATTTTGAAGTGAGTGATATTCACCGTGGTCCGACAACAATGATGGCATGCAGAGAGCCCAAGGTCGAAAAATACATTTCTATGTATGCACCTGAAAAAACACTGATCCGGTATAACAGTCGTATTGGAACAGTCATTTATGTTCCCAAAGAATACGAAGTACGTTACCGTATCTGGTCTGCAGGTCAGAGCATTGAAAAAGCTGACCCCAGATAAGCTACGGTATGACCCCCAGTTAACCATAGTTTCAGTATAATTCCCTTAATTATACTTCAAAGGTCAACGATGTCTGAAATCAGCAAAGAAAAAGTACTTGAATATCATAAAGATGGAAAAATAGGCATAGGTCTGACCAAACCCTGTGATACACAGTATGAACTCTCTTTGGCCTATACGCCTGGTGTAGGTATCCCCTGTCTAGAAATTGCCGAAAATGAAAATCTATCCTTTGAATACACGAATCGTGCCAACCTGGTTGCAGTGATCTCTGACGGATCTGCCGTACTGGGCTTAGGTGATCTTGGTCCTGTGGCTTCCAAACCGGTCATGGAAGGTAAATCTGTTCTGTTCAAAAAATTTGCACATGTGGATGCTTTTGATATTGAATTGGATGTGCACAGTGTGGAAGAGATCGTTGCAACGTGCAAAGCCATCGCACCTACCTTCGGCGGGATCAACCTTGAAGATATTAAAGCACCAAAATGTTTTGAAATAGAACGTATCCTCAAAGAAGAGCTGGATATTCCGGTTTTTCATGATGATCAGCATGGAACGGCCATCATTACTACAGCAGGATTGATGAATGTACTTGACCTGACAGGGAAAAAGGTCGATGAGATCAAGGTTGTCGTCAATGGTGCAGGTGCGGCAGGGATCTCCTGTGCAAAGATGTATAGAAAACTGGGTGTGAAAAATATTATCATGTGTGACTCCAAAGGTGTGATCTCCACCTCAAGAGATGATCTGAACCCCTATAAAACTGAATTTGCGATCGATACAGAGTTGAAAACACTTGACGATGCTATAGACGGTGCGGATATGTTCCTTGGATTAAGCAAGGCCGGTGCCCTGACCAAAGAGATGGTCGCCAAAATGGCACCAGAGCCTATTATTTTTGCTTTGGCAAATCCTATACCGGAGATCCATCCTGAAGAGGTCAAAGAGGTAAGAGATGATGTGATCATAGGAACAGGACGTTCTGATTACCCCAATCAGATCAACAATGTGCTGGGCTTCCCCTTCATTTTTAGAGGGGCACTTGACGTAAGGGCAAGAAAGATCACTGAAGGTATGAAAATGGCAGCGGCGAAAGCCTTGGCAGCTTTGGCTAAAGAACCGGTACCGTATTATGTCAAAGCGGCTTACCATGACAGTGATATTGTGTATGGCAAAGAACATATCATACCCAGACCATTCAATAAAGAGGCATTGATCTGGGTCTCTTCTGCTGTTGCAAAAGCAGCTTTTGAAGAAGGAGTATCACGTGTACACAGCTATGATGATATAGCGTATAAGAAACATTTACGCTGTTTGGCTTATGACTGTACGTTAGATGTAATCGAAAAGTAAAAATAATATAAAATTGAGAAGTATGAATTTAACATCGTATCTTGACCTTTATGAAGTATTGGAGTCTGACAACTCAACGAGAAATGAAAGACGTACCTTTGCGCTCTCTCATCCTGAATTGAAAGAGTCTCCCTCCGAACAGCTTTCAGCCTGGGCAAATATACAAAAAGTAAAACTGAAAAGACCGCTGTTAAGTGAAACATTCTCTTCCTATTTGTACTGGATCACGTTAACACTTTCTTTTTTGGCTTTTGTACTGGGTGTATTGTCAGGTATTGGCTTATTAAGTTATAACGGCCACGAACCGGTGAATGTCATCTACTTTATTGCCATGGTGGTCTTTGTGCCTTTAGTGACCATGTCTCTGGCTATTCTGTCTATGTTCAGGGCCAGTCGTTCACAAAGCATGCTGATCCATCTTTCTCCCGCTTTTTGGATGGAGAGGATCCTTGCGCTGCTTCCGAACAAAGTAGAAAAGCAGTTAAAAGGCCGCTTCTCCGAACTGAAGATCAATCCTTTGATCCTTAACTGGCTTGTGATCAAGCGTTCTCAGGTACTTGCACTGGCTTTCTCTCTCGGTCTTCTGCTGGCACTTTTGGCTATGGTGGCTACCCGAGATATCGCTTTTGCCTGGAGTACGACCCTCTCTGTGACGCCTGAAGCTTTTCATCATTTTTTGGATACCCTCTCTTTTGCCTGGCGGGATCTTTTCCCCTGGGCAGTACCTTCTGTCGAACTGGTTGAACAGAGTCAATACTATAGACTGGGTGAAAAACTGGGTGATACCATGATCTCACATGCTGCTTTGCTTGGAGAATGGTGGAAATTCTTACTCTTTGCCACACTTTTTTATGCCGTACTGTTACGCTTTGTCATGTACATTATCTCTACGATAGGACTTAAAAGAGCGATTGCCAGATCATTTATGACACTTAAAGGAAGTAAAAAACTCTTAAGCGATATGAATGAAGTAAATATTTCCACCCATGCACGAACCAAAGAAAATGACTTCTCTTTCAAAACGGTAGAGTACACGCAGGTCATTGATACCTTTGACCAGTCGTATGATATTGTACTAGGCTGGGCGATAGATAAGGACAAACTGATGCTTATCAATGAACGTATGCAAGTGACAGCGCCAAACTTTTTTGAGGTGGGAGGTGCAAACTCTCTGGAAGAGGACAGTGAAGTGCTCAGCAAATGTCACGGGGAGATCCTTATCTATGTCAAAGCATGGGAACCGCCTACAATGGATTTTATGGATTTTCTCGAGAGTTTGCTTGAAAAAGCAGATAAGGTGATCGTGGCACCGATCGGTACTGAACAGCAAGCATATATAAGTAAAGAGAAAGATGTGAATGTCTGGGCAAGGAAACTCTTTACACTTAACAGTGAAAAGGTGTGGTTGAAGATATCAAGTACTCAGCCATTGAACGGGGAAGCAGAAAATGCCGGATCGTAGAGAAGATACTTTGGACCATCCTAAGTTTGCTGTGGTCGGACATCCCAACAAAGGCAAAAGTTCCATTGTCTCTTCTTTGGCCCTGGATGATTCTGTCCAGATCTCGGATACTCCGGGTACGACTACGAAAAAAAGATCTTTCCCTCTTACGGTAGACGGCAAGGTCATTTATGAACTTTTTGATACTCCCGGGTTCCAACGCGCGAGAAAAGTATTGGCCTGGCTTGAAGGGCATGATGTCTCTGCAGATAAAAAATATGAAGTGGTACAGGCATTCATCCACACCTTTAAAAAAGATCCCAAGTTCAATGATGAGATAGAGTTGCTTGAACCCATTATGGAGGGTGCGGGGATCATCTATGTCGTGGATGCTTCCAAACCTTATGGCGAAGAGTATGAAGCGGAGATGGAGATACTCCGCTGGACAGGACAGCCTTCTATGGCCCTGATAAACCATATTGACGAGGGTGACTATACTTCAGAGTGGAAACGGGCATTGGGCCATTATTTTAAGATCGTAAGAACCTATGATCCCATGAATATCTCTTTGGCACAGCATATATCCATATTGGAGAGTATGGCACAGTTGAAAGAGGAGTGGACAGATTCTGTTAAATCCTCTATTCTTTTCTTTGAACAGTATTACGAAGAGATGTTCAAAGAGAGTGCCGCCACTATTGCCAAAGCAGTTTTTGATTCAGTCTCTTTGATAGATACTCTGGAATTTTCTTCCGAAAAAGCGTCAGATATTGAAAAAGAGACACTGGAAGAGAATTATAAAAACAGACTGCGTGAAATAGAAAGCAGTACACAAAAGCAGATCGAGATCATCTGGCACCATGAGAACCTTGAAAAAGACAAAACACAACTTGCCTTTGAAGAGTTGGACCTTTTTTCTGAAGAGTCCGCTTCTCTCTTCGGACTGACACGTAAAGAGCTTTTGATCACAGCTGCTACATCAGGTGCCATTACCGGAGCAGGGATCGACCTGATGTTCGCCGGGCATACTTTGTTCATGGGTGGTGCACTGGGTGCTGTGGTCGGTGGAGTAGGCGCCTATTTTGCATTTAATGAACTTTCAGAGATCAAGGTACTCGGTCAGTCTCTGGGGAAACGCTACCTTGAGATCGGTCCGATGGAGAACAGGAATTTTCCTTATATCCTACTGGGAAGACTTATTTACCATACAGAACAGATCGCCAAGCGTTCACATGCCAAACGGAGTGTAGCCGCATTTGAAATGGACAGTAAATTCAAAGAGAAGTGGCTGGATGATGAACTGCGAAGATCTTTAGAGTCTTATCATAAAAAATTTCGCTCAGGAAAAGCCATTGATGATCAGGCTCTTTTAGCATATGAAGGCTTGATCCGTACAGTGTTGCATAAACTTATTTAAAGCTGTTTGAGGATCTCGAACAGCAGTGCCTAAAACAGTTTTTCTATTCCCATTAAAATGACCACGGTCAAGAGTCCCCCGGCAATACCTGCAAGCACGTCATCCATCATGACGCCAAGACCCCCTTTGATCTCTCTGTTTATCCAGCCTATGGTTGAGGGTTTCCAAATGACAAAAAGGCGAAACGCTGCAAAAGAGAAGAGTATAGCGAGTGCCTCTGCATAAGGATAAGACATGGTTTCTGCTGTAGAAACAGCGATCATCAAAGAGAGCCACATACCTGCTGCTTTATCGATGACAATATGCTGCTGATCCTGTATCTCCATCTCTTTTCCATACTTGTTGATCTCGAATATACCCATGACCGTGATGGCAAGGGTCAGCATAAAAAGTGTTTCCATACCAAAATAATAGAGTACAACAAGTCCTACAAGAAGTGCAGCTAGTGTCCCAACCGTAGCAGGAGCTTTTGGAG
>CAZCBU010000321.1:0-7628 GCA_964496995.1 uncultured Sulfurovum sp. | reverse complement strand
ACCTATCTAAATCATGCCGTTTTTTGTATAAAATCAAGGTAAACATTCATCGGTTTTTGATAGTTTAATGATGAATGGAATCGTTTGAAATTGTATTTGTGCATAAATGTCTTAATTCCCTCTTTTAACTCCTTAATAGTTTGATAATCTGAAATGTAAATATTGACTCTTTTTTCCAATTTTGAATCGTTTTTGGTGTCACTTTATATTGTGTTGCCAACTCTCCTAAAGTTTGCTCTTCTTTGAGCAGTTCTAAAACCACTTTTGCCTTTTGTTCCGGGGTATAGGTTTGCCCTTTTCTTCTTGCCATATCTTTCTCCTAAAATTCTTCTATAATTATAGCTATTTTAGGAAATAAATCTTCACAAAAAATTGTCCGGATTTTTCAGGGCATTATCCTTGCGGCCATTGCTATGGGACTGGTGGTTGTTATGGAAACAGACAAATGGTTGATGAAAAGAAAAAAGATGATCTAAAAGATCCTCTTAAGTCTACTTTTCTACCGGGTCTACATTGTAAAACTGTTTTAATTCATTGTATATTTCGGGAAAGTGTCTTTTCAGACTCTGCGGTGATTCATAGAAACGCTCTGTAAGTACTGCAAAAAACTCTGCTTCATTGGTTGCAGCGTACTCTCCGATGAGCTTATACTTGCCCCAGTCTCTGTTTTTAAGTACTACGGCATTGAGTTTTTTAAATTCGGTGTAAAGAACACTGGTCCATTCATGGTAACGTGAACGTTCCATAGGCGGGACACCATCTATTTCCCCGTCCATAAAGTCAATTTCATGGGCAAACTCATGCAGTATGACATTTTCATGGCGCGGATGGTATATCTCATGTTTGGCCTCATTCCAAATGATCACAACCGTATCATTTGCCGACTGACCGGAAATAAGAAACTGTTCTTTAGTGAAAATGCCTCCATTGTCCTGCACTTTATCTATCATTGCAGGATGAGAGTAGATAATGATCGTTTTCAGATTGTCATAACAGTTCTCCGTCTCTATGTGCAGTAGGAGTAAACAGGCATGGAAAGCGATAAGGACCTTCATCTCGTCATTTACTTCAAGGTCCTTCACTCCGATAAATGTTTTTGTATAGATAAAACGAAGGATCGAAGTTTCAATTTTCATTTTTTCACCAGAGGAAAGCTTTTCATAGTGGGAAAGTCCCGTAAGGAAAGTTTGGTAATTTTCCGGAAAAGGTATAGAAGATATTTTCTCTAACAATTTTTTGTAACGATAAGCCCGATAGGACCAGAAAGCCATAATCAGCATCCACGCAGATACGAAAAAAATGAGTAGATGCTGATAATATGCCATTATGTCTCGTCATTTACTTTGGTAGCAGGTTCTTTTCTTCTCTTATTCCGTCTAGTCACATACTTTTTCTTGATATCAAAATAGAGGCTGCTGAAATACTCTACGAGTATCACAGAGATCGCCGTACCTACAACGACATTGTAATCAAAAGTCGTTTCCATTGCAAGGATCACTGCAGTAAGCGGAAGTTTCATCATTACCCCCATAAATACAGCTGCACCGATGGCTGCAAAATAGAAAGGTTCTATAGGAAACAGATACATACTTGTCAACTCTGCAAAGCCGTAGCCGATCAGTGCACCTATACTCATAAGTGGTAAGAAGATCCCTCCTACGGCATTCGCATAAATAGCGACCGTTGTACCAATGATACGCAGAAGAATGACCCCGAAAATGAGTAGAACGGGGATATGTACATCATCATTCATCAGATGCATAACAATGATCTTTCCTGAAAAACCTGCATGAGGTTCAATGAGCAGTATGGTTCCAACCACACCGCCACCCAGCAGTGCAAATATATGATTACGGAAATGTTTGAATTTGTTGAATATCTTATGGTCAATAATAACAAGCAGTCTCTGTTTTAAAAAAAGATACAGAAAGACAAACAGTGTAATGAACGGAACAAAGATCAGGTTGGCAATGAAATAATCATTATTAAACACCCTTCCCTGAGAGTTTTGGAAGCCAATAGGCTCCAGATAATTGATAGTGACGGCAAAGGCAAGTGCCGATGCCAGTATCAGATAACCGATATACTGTTTGATGAACTGATAGGCAATATTCTCTACAGCAAATGCCATACCTGTAATGGGTGAAACGAAGATCGCAGCGATACCGCTGCTCGCCCCTACAGAGATCATCATTTTTATAAGCATGGTAGGAAGTTTAAAAAGCCTGTGTATATGGTAGGCGATCATTGCCCCTATACCGGCACTTGGTCCCTCTGTACCGACCAAAAAGCCGCTTCCCAGAGAGAGTGCCGAAGCAATGACTTTTAGAAAAAGTGTTTTCACTTTCAGTGTCATTTCATTTTTTGCAATGGATTCTGCGATTTCATTGACACCGTATTCTCGAATATTCTTATCTTTCGAGGAAAGATAATTCACAATAAAGATCGCGACCGTAGGCACAAGATAGATGTACCATACCGGAAGTGTCGGAATGGTCTTAAGCGGATCACCCTAAAAAAGGAGATGTGTCAGAAAGACAACAAGGAACTCATACAGAAGGATGAAAAATCCACTGATAATACCTGTCAGTATGGAGGCGATTATCAGCTTTCCGATCATGGGTCAGGACTCTTTTTGAATACTTTTTAAATAGTGGAACATTGAGATCTCCCCGAAGAATGGTCCAAACATGTGAAGTCCCGGTACAAAGTTGAAGAGTGCTGTAATACTGCTCAGGGTCCAGAGTGCAAAACGATGTTTTTTGATCTCTTTGGTATCAACATTCTCGTAGACCAGTGAGGCAGCATCAAAAGTCATAGTATCTTTGATCACATAGATCCATAACACGATCTGTACCAAAATATTGAGTACGGGAATAAACAGCAGAGGAAACGCTACCAGAGAGGCAACAATAAAAAGAAAACTGTCTTTCAGGGTATAGCTTATGATTTTGAAGTTATGGTCTCTTACGACTTCATCTTCTTCAAAATGTCTCTTCTCCACACTTGAAATAAGTGGTTTGGCAAAAAGGGAGGTCAGGAAGATGGTACTTATGATGATCGCATTGTATAGAAAATAAAAGGCTATCAGAAAAGCAATACTTTTTTCTATCGTTTCAAAAGGAAGCCAGGTAAGTAATTTGAGAAATTGATGGTAAATATACTCACCTTTGAAGAACCAGACAATGGCCCAAAAAAGTGCCGAAGCTGCAGCAACCAAAAGTGAAAATAATGTATAGTTCTCTTTGGATACCTTACGCAATATAAAATTGCCGAAAAATACAAAGACCAGAGAAAAAGTAATGATAACGGCTTGAAACCATAAAAAAGTCGAAAGCATCCATGCACCATTGGCTCTGATCATTGAAAAAGGTACCAGATCAATGACTGCACTGCTCAAGGCGATCATCTGATCCCAGAGGAGATACCCGATACCCGCCCATATTGCAGTAACTACCAACCCTGTCAAAAGAGCATACTTCATCGTATTCCAGGTCAAGATCTCCCTAAAACCGAAGAGGATAGCATTCATCACATTTTTCATTTTAATCCTTTATTATGAAAGACCTCAATAATCATAGCATGATATTGATAAATAAATATCAATCTTCATGAAATACATTTTCGATCTTTTTTTTCATCGTATCAATAAAATTTTCTTCTGTCTGCTTTGTCACCACCCGTTGTAAAAAGATACGTAACAAGATCTCAATAAAAAAAGCCAGTAAAAAAGCTCCCAGAATATAAAGACCAAGATATGGCATCCCTTTACTGGTATGATAAAGCGTCAGTCCTGCAATAGAGAACATACTCACTATCGCACCTAGAACAAGATAGACATTCGCTCCGGTCTGTTTGATACGCATAAGATGTCCCACATGCGTAAGCCCCTGTATTACAAGTACGATCAGTGCAGCAATAGTTGTGATCTGAGAGAGGTCCAAAAAGAGTATCATCGGAAGAATAAAGATACCACTGATGATCAACCCCTCATAAGAATGACTCACATTAAAAGTGTACACTTTGGGAAGATTTCCCTCTTTTGCCAGTGTATAGCTGATCTCCGTTGCCGCATAAAGCGTAGCATTAATGGCAGATGCTGTTGCCAGCAATGCTGTGGCAGCAATAACCTTGAAACCTATTGTTCCAAAGATCGGCTCAGCTGCCTGGGCTAAAGCATAGTCTTGGGCTTTCACCACTTCAGACATCGGAAGATTGCCCAATACAGCAACACTGGTCAGTACATAAAGCAGCCCTACCAAGATAATTGTAACTGTCATCGCCTTCATCATAGTACGTTTTGGATCAACCATATCTTCTGTTGTATTGGTGATCACACTGAAACCCTGATAGGCAAAAAAAGTAAGCCCTATGGCAAAGAGCATATTGTTCATCGGAGGCATATCACTGCTGCTCAAAAGTTCCGGATTGATATAAAAAAGTGACACACCGGTAAATATGGTTAAAATAGTGATCTTGATGAAAACAATGATATTCTCAGATTTTGCTACAAGAGAAGCGCCTATAAGATTGATCAGTATAAAAAGTATCACAATACCGATAGCAAAAAAATTCTGTCCTTCACTGGATGCATGTACAAATGTGCCTGCATAAGCACCAAATGATTTAGCAACAGCGGCAATAGCAATGAGCTGTGAAAAGTAGAAAAGTACACCGGCACTTCCGGAAAAGACTCCCTCGCCGTATCCTTGGACCAGATACTCGACTATCCCTCCGCGAGAAGGGTAGGTAACAGCAAGTTTAGCCAGGGAATAACCGCTAAAAAGTGCTGCAATACCGCCTAATATAAAGGATATCCATACCAGATTTCCTGCGATCGCACCTGCCTGTCCAATAACGATGAATATCCCGGCCCCGACCATGGAACCGATGCCCAGAAAGACAGCGGACCATAAGCCGAATGCTTTTGGGCTATGACTCATTTTTTTCTATTTCTTCCAGTGCATTACCCGCTATTAAAAGCGCTATACCATCAAAGAAGAGGCTGAAACCTACCAGTAATCCTACAAGATACATGGAAGAGAATGGCCAGTTCACAACAAATATCATCGCCATGATCAAAGAGAGAACAGCGTTAATAGCCCATAATCCCCATCCTTTGTTCGGATAGATGGTAGATGACAACATAAAACCACTGAAGGCATCCATAAAGAAATAGATAGAAAAAAGAAGGCCCAACGTTGCAATACCGCCTAAAGGTGATAGAAGCATATACAGTGCAACACCGATCAGTATAATACTTTTCAGCCAGCCGGACCAGTCACTTTTGTCAGTAACATAGGTAAAATACCCTGCAAACAATCCTGCCAGCAGCATTAACCAGGATACAAATATAACTACTGCAAAAGATGTAACAACCGGGAATATAGCACCTATCAAACCTAATATGATAAAGATAACACCTGCTATCTTTGCCTGTTTTTTATACTTACCCAACATGACGAACTCTTTTGGATTTTTCCACATTTTAATTCCTTTCATTTCTGTATTGTTTTATAGTTAAATTATAATCTCTATTTATTAATTGAATGTTAATATAAGTATTTAAAATATGATTACTCTAAGTTCCACAGATATTACAGTATTATATGGATATTGAAAAAATATGATCATGCAGAAAGGATACCATGGTAGATACAAATATAGTTAATTCCGTTGCACATCTTATTCAACTCTCGGTTGCACCTGTTTTTCTGCTTGCCGCAGTTGCGGGCCTGCTCAATGTCTTCGTTGGCAGACTGGTACGGATCATAGACAAGATCGATCATTTGGAAGAGAAAGAAGATGCCAAGAGACAGAAAGACAGTACATATACAAGTTCTGTAAAGATACAGGACAGAAAATCTTTTTTACTTAAACGGCTTAAGACCACCAACTATGCGATTGCACTCAGTACTTCTGCAGGATTAATGGTCGCATTGGTGATCATCACTCTGTTTTTATCCTCCATATTAAAATTTGAGAACGGGACAGTGATCAGCACTTTTTTCATCTTGGCAATGCTTTTTCTCATCTCCTCCCTGTTACTCTTTTTAAAAGAGATATCCTATACAACCTATTTTGCTAAAAAGTAGACCTATCTTTTAGGTATACTTTCAGCATGGCAAAGAAAAAGAAAAAATACCTTATAAAACTTAACAATAAAATTCGAAACTACTTTAACGGACTCCCCTTTGATGAGGGGATCGATACTCTGGATGATGACAAACTCATAGAGCTCATTATGCTGTTGGAACTTACCCTGCCCTCCCATGAACATGATGATATGGTGCGTGCGCTACGCCGGGTCTGGAGTGAAGAAGGTGCGGGTATCCGTGAACTCATTGTCTCGTACCTGACACAAAGCTACAAAGCAGTGCATCAGGGCAAAACCAAACGTCCACTGGATAAGGTGGAAAAGATCCTGCAGCTGCTTGAAGATGTTGAACATAGCAAACACGAAGAGAATCTCCTGCTTGAAGCATTCATCGATGTCAAAAGTGCCAAGATCACAGAAGAGAAAGTTCTCTCAAAACTGCATTATCTACGTATGAAAGAGAGACTCAAATCTCTGGAAAAATCACTCAATGTTGAATTTACAACGCTGAATGAGATGCAGTTCATGCACTCTTTTACCTTTAGACTCAAAGACTTTGACTTTACCAAGCAGCTTTTATGTACCACAGAAGTTTTAGCTATGGATGAGCTCTGGGAACTTGAAACAGATGAGATACAAAACAGACTGCAAATACTTAAAGAAAAAGCAATAAAAGAGAAAAATGCTGACATTGAAGATTTTCTTCAAAAACTGAATAAGCAGGAACACCCATTCCTGAGTCAAGAAGAGATCAGTACAGCACTCAGGCGCATGCCACCTGAAACCCTACTTTATCATGCACCTGTCAGCCTCCAAAGCATTGAAAGAATATTAATTAATATTAGTGACAAATATCATGTTTTTGAGAGTACGGATCATATCATCATAGAGAAAGAGAAGAACCATGATCTGTTTGGCACTATGCTCTACTACAACACTTCTGTCTCTTACGAAAAACCTTTCTTATACAACCTGATCTGGAGAGGTGAAGAGCCTCCAGTCAAAGAAGATATCAACCGTGTCAACGATGACCTGCTTGCACACTTCAAGGTAGCGGTTGATGACCTTATCTATGACATGAGGGAGATGTCAGAGAAACTGGATATTGAAGAAGAGAAGATCCACGAATTCATTGTGCGTTTTGTCGTGCCGCAGGTAGAAAGTTCCCATACACTCAAATTCAAAGAGAAAAGCAAAAGACGTATTCTTTTTCATTTTGGAGAGTATATTAAACCTCTTCTTGAAAAGCAGAAACGTGAGGAGCTTCTTGCCAAGACCATTCGTGACTTCAAGAACCTCTTCCCTCTTGCTCGTGGGCTTAAACGAAAGATCGTTTTTCATGTCGGCCCTACAAACTCAGGAAAGACCTATCAGGCACTTAAAGCTTTGGAAGAGGCAACAACCGGCTACTACCTTGCCCCACTGCGTCTGCTAGCTTTGGAAGGCTATGGGAACTTAAAGAGGGAAAATGTGGCGGTCTCTCTCATCACAGGAGAAGAAGAGATCATCGATGAGGAGTCTACACATATCT
>CAZCBU010000320.1:0-3821 GCA_964496995.1 uncultured Sulfurovum sp. | reverse complement strand
TTTTTTAAGATTATCAATATTTTTTTGTGTGTTTTTTGTAGAGAGATGATCTTTCCCCAGTACTTTTTCCTGTATTTTTAAAGTTTTGTTCAACTCTTTCAATGCTTCCTGCGGTTTCCCTTGCTTATAATAGACCAGCCCAATATTATTACATATCTTGGCTGTTGAAATATGATCTTTTCCCAAAGCTTCTTCCCGTATCTTCAAAGCCTTTTCATAATAATCAAGCGCCTCTTTATATTTTCCCTGTTTACGATAAACACTGCCCATACTGTTATAGGTAGTTGCGATCAGGGAATCTTTTTTACCATAGACTATTTTTTGCATTTTTAAAGATTTTTCGTAATTCTCAAGTGCCTCTTTATATTTTCCCTGCTTACGATAGACAGAGCCTATATTGTTATAAGTAGTAGCTGTTGTAGGATCATTTTTGGGTAAAAGTTTTTTTTCTATCTTTAACGCTTTTAAATTATATTTCAATGCCTTGTCATACTCTCCCAGTTTTTCATAAAAATACCCTAACTGACCATAACTGATGATCACCTCTTTTGCATTTTCACCATAAGAGTTCAGATCTTCATCCAATTGTTCAAGCGTATAGCGTATAGCACTCTTGTAGTCACCTCTCTTTTTTGCCTGATCTGCAAGTTTATAACTTGCACTATAAGCTGATAACTGTGTCATACCTAAAAAGATAACTGCCAGTAATAGTTTTTTCATTTTCATTCCTTAGATCGTTTTTAATATTTTAATTGAATTTCTGTACATAAATCCCAATAGAATTCCTTACTGAAACCTATCTGCAAAATCTCCACAAATCAGATACTTTCATTTATAATATGGTTAATACCTATATCACCTGTGAGCTTATTTATGGGACTTGAGAATCATATCGAATCTGTAATGAAAGGACTATTAAAGGAATAATAAAGAACTCAGAAATACAGCTTAAGTACAGTTTGCTATAATCTACCATGAGACTATTAGGCAATCTTTATGGAAAAATATCAGTATTGATCAATACCGGATTACAGGATAATTTCACATACAATGAAAAAAGATACCTGCAATTCAGTAATCTGGCAGCACTTGTCACATTTTTTTCCGCTTTTAACGGTGTCCTTATCTATGTTTATGAAGTGATCTATCTCATACCAGAAGAGCAAAGCCTGTTTCAGTTTCTCATCTCACTGGTTTTGATCATCTCTACACTTTTAGTCCTTTATCTCAATAAAAAACACTATTATGAAACAGCCAAAGAGCTGTTGTTGCTTGCTCCCCTGCTGGTTATTACTACGCTTGCGATCTGTGTTCAGAAAGAGACAGGGGATTACCTCTATTTCTTTCTTGCACCTGTTGGCATTTTCTTCTTTTTGGGATTGAACAGAAAAAGCTATATCTGGGTCGCCAGCACATTTCTCATCTTGCTTTTAACCCTGTATTATCAGGCGAATTACCCTCCTCTTTTACCAGTAAGCAAAGAAACAGAAAATATCAACTACATTGTAACACTCATCAATATTTTTGTTATTTTGACCATACTCACCTCTTTTCTCATCAGAACCAATAAGAATATGGAAAGACAACTTACCGAACTGATGGAGACCGATCATCTTACCGGTCTCTACAACAGACGTAAATACAGTACCCATTCAAAACAACTCTATCATGCGGCAAAAAATGAAAAAATCCCTCTGTCTATTCTGATCTTTGACATCGACCACTTCAAAGCCTACAATGACACTTACGGACACCTTTGCGGAGACAGTGCACTCAAACTTATCGCGGAGATACTGAATAAACATATCAAAAAAGACAGAGATCATATGTTCCGTTTCGGAGGTGAAGAGTTTGTCGCTATTTTAACCAATACATCACTGGAAAAGGCAATAGAGTTTGCCCAAAAGATCCAGGCAGATATATACAATGAAGCCATAGAGCACAAAACATCATCTACCCATGATTGTATGACCTGCAGTGTAGGCATTGCATCTGAAATACCTCATGATACAATGAAGTATTCAGAACTTTTTGAACAGGCAGACAAGAACCTCTATCTAGCCAAAGATCAGGGCCGTAACCGTATCGTTGCATAAGCAGTTCTCTATCCAATACGCATATCTCATCCCTCTATCCATTCACGATCATATCAAGCGTATCATAAAACTCTTCAGGGCCCTGATAGCCATAAAACATCTCTGCACGGAGTTCCTTTCCCTTCTTGTCAAAAAATACAAATGCCGGAGAACCAAATACATTATATTCCTGCTGTAAAGCCTGGCTCTCTATATTGGAGCTGTCGGTGATATTGACTCTCACTGCAATATAGTCTCGTTTCAATGCATCTCTTACTTTCATATCCTGAAAGGTTGTTGCTTTTAGTTTTCTACAGACGGGACAGGTATCCTTGTAAAAATAGATCACCAGGAACTTTCCTTCCTTGACAGCCTGTTCTTTTTTTGTATCAAGGTCATCCAGCATGTTAATAAGAGCAAAAGGTACATAATTCTCTTCACTGATCACAGCACTGTTTTGTACAGTAAGCTTTGGCAAAGGCTTGAGTATATCTCGTTGACCATAGGCTGCACCGATAAGCAGCAGCATTCCCCAAACCAGGATCACAACACCTACACCTTTGAGTAATTTATACCATCCGCTTACATTGGGTTCCAAAGGTTGCAGCGCACCCAGATAAATACTTATCACTATAAATAAAATACCCCAAAGTAAAAGGGGTGGCAATATATCCAGTTCATTAAAGATATAAACAGCTGTGGCTAAAAGCAACCCGCCAAAAGTATATTTGACCTTATCCATCCACTCTCCTGCTTTAGGCAGAAGATGCCCCGCACCCAAGCCAAGCAGTAACAGAGGAACACCCATACCCAAAGCCATAAAGAACATGGTGACCGCCCCCAGTACAGGATCCGCTTTTGAAATGGCTATACCAAGAAAAGAGATCAGTATCGGGGAGACACAGGCACCCAGTATAAGGGCAGAGATCATCCCCAGTAAAAAGACCATGGGTCCGCTTCCGCCTTTGATATTCTGTGAACCGGCATTAAGTCTGGACTGTATAAAAGATGGCAGTTGTATCTGGTAAAGACCGAACATTGAAAGTGCCATGGCCACAAAGATCAAAGAGATGATCCCGATCGCCCAGACATTCTGGAAATAGCCCTGAAGCTGTTCCCCCGTTGCACCTGCCAATGCACCCATGACTGTATAGGTCACTGCTGTTCCCAGTACATACGCTGCAGAAAGGTAAAATGCTTTGGCTTTGGAAATACCTTCCCCCTGACCTACGATAATACTCGACAAGATGGGAACCATGGGAAGCACACAGGGCGTAAACGTCAGAAGCAGACCTGCAGCAAAAGAGCCCAAAGCCAGGCTCATCATCCCTTCATCAGCAG
Organism: uncultured Sulfurovum sp.; assembly: GCA_964496995.1. Taxonomy (GTDB): domain Bacteria; phylum Campylobacterota; class Campylobacteria; order Campylobacterales; family Sulfurovaceae; genus Sulfurovum. The sequence goes on along the minus strand of CAZCBU010000320.1, from coordinate 405 downwards.
AAGGTACACTCTGACCTGCCGCAAGAAGAAAGCTTGTACCAAGCAGCCATATTAAAAATATCTGTCGGTTAACACTTCTTTTCATTTCTATTCCTTGATCTGTATATATACAAAGAGTATATTCCAATCTCCGTGCAAGATATGTGCAAACCAATGTGCACACTACTTGCACGTATTATCGGCTATAATATATTTAATTAAAAATGAGGACACCAGATGCGTATGACTACAATTTTACTCCCCCTGCTTGTTGCTTCAAGCATGTTGCAGGCAGAGAGTATCAACCAACTGATTGACTATTCGCTCAAAAAGCACCCTTCCCTTCAGACGATCAAACATCGGCTGTCTGGAATGGATGAGCGTATTGCAAAAAGCAGGAACTGGAACAACCCGGAACTGGTACTG
>CAZCBU010000319.1:0-4604 GCA_964496995.1 uncultured Sulfurovum sp. | reverse complement strand
AGTAAATTGTGTCACTTCCATACCGTCAAGCCAAACTTCCCAGCCAAGACCCCAGGCACCCAGTGTCGGAGACTCCCAGTTATCTTCTACAAAACGGATATCATGCTCTTGCAGATTCAGTCCAAGATACTCCAAAGACTTCAGGTAAAGCTCTTGAATATTGTCCGGACTCGGCTTAATGAGTGCCTGAAACTGATAATAGGCACCCAAACGGTTCGGGTTCTCGCCGTAACGACCATCTGTCGGACGGCGTGAAGGTGCTACATAGGCAGCAGACCAGGGTTTAGAGTCCAGGCTTCTAAGCAATGTTGCCGGGTGAAAAGTCCCTGCTCCACTTGGAATATCATACGGCTGTACGATATTACACCCCTGCTCTGCCCAGAATTGTTGAAGTTTTAAAAGTAATTCACTAAAAGTAATTGCATCTTTATTCATGTTTCTCTCTTTTTATAATGTGGAATGCATAATTCAATACATTGTGTACTCAATTATAAATTCCCATGCCAAGCATGGAAATATACCGATCTGTTACAGGATCGTTTCAATTTCAGAAGAGTCAAGCTCTACTTTTTTCGCTTTGGAAATTCTGTCTTCCTGAAGTTTTACTTTCAGTTCATCATCCTGCAATGCCATGATCTGAATAGCCAAATACGCAGCATTCACAGCACCCGCTTTACCAATGGCCAAGGTACCTACAGGCATACCCGCAGGCATCATGACCGTACTTAGAAGTGCATCTTCACCTTTAAGCGGTCCGCTCTCCATAGGGACACCCAGGATAGGCTTTGTTGTAGATGCAGCCAAAGCACCTGCAAGGTGAGCAGCCATACCCGCAGCAGCGATGAATACCTGTGCACCCTTCTCTTCAGCATTTTTAATATATGTTTTGGTTCTCTCCGGAGATCTGTGCGCTGAAGAGATAATAAGCTCATACGGCACTCCGAATTTCTTTAAAGTCTCTGCACACTCAGCCATGATACCATAGTCACTTTTTGATCCCATTACGATCGATACGAATTTCATTTTATTCCTTTTTACTTTACATTTGATTCACATAGTTATCTATGTCGCACTATTCATTTTAAATATATACCTCAACCCACTAGCATGCTACAGTACTCAAGTATACATTTATCCAACCGACTATTTCTCTTTTGGTGTCAGATTCATCGGTGTAGAATCTTCCGTCAATCCTTTTTTCTCCAATGCTTCCGTAATACCCCGTCTCAAAATGGTATATCCGGGAACTGTCACAGGCAGGATGATATCATGCAGATCACCGGAATGAATACACTCAAACTCTTTTCCATCCGTTGAGACAAGTTTTTTAAAAGTTAAAAAATAACGTCCTGCCACTTCATCGATCTTCCCGTATTCGTTCTCGGTCTCTTCAACCACAGCACCTACAGGAAGCACGATCTCCACTGAGTCACCCACACAGGTCTTGTCCTTACATTTCCATGTCTTTCCGTCTTCACCTACAAGTCCTGCAACCTGATGGGTTCCGTTCTGAATGGTAAAAGCATGCGATTCCGTATCATTTCTTTCAAAAGGACGTGATGTCAGATAGGCATCCGTAAAACCTCTGTTCTGTGTCGTATTCAATTCTGCCTGATATCGCTTTTCATTAAAATCATTGGCATAATAATCATCGATCGCATGACGGTATGCTTTGGTCACTACACCGGCATAATACGGTGATTTGGTACGCCCCTCGATCTTCAAAGAATCGATCACTCCTGAATCCAGGATCTCATCAACATGCGAAGCCATATTCATATCTTTGGCATTCATGATGTAGGTACCTATGTCAGTCTCCTCTTCAAGTCTGAATGTCGTACCGGACTCCGGATTGTGTGCGTAGATCTCATACGGGAAACGGCAGTCATTGGCACAGGAACCTCGGTTGGGTACACGTCCTGTCTGCAATGCTGAAATAAGACAGCGTCCCGAGTAGGCAAAACACATGGAACCGTGTACGAAGACTTCCAGTTCCAGGTCAGGAATGACAGACTTGATCGCTTCACAGTCTTTCAGAGAAATCTCACGTGCCACAATAATACGTTTGACACCAAGATCATAATAGACCTGTGCATCCAAAGCATTCATGACATTGGCCTGTGTAGAGAGGTGGATAGGAATATCGGGTGCGATCTCTGCTGCCAGTTTGACCACACCCGGAGAGGAGACGATCAAAGCATCCGGTTGAAGTTCTGCTATCTTTGCAATATGGTTCTTATAAAGTTTTATCTGGGAATTGAAAGGAAATGAGTTCACCGTTGCATAGACTTTTTTATCTCTGGCATGGGCATACGCGATCCCTTCGGCATAAGAGTCCATGTCAAACTCTTTCCCCGAACGGATACGCAAAGAGAAAGTACTTGTACTGCCATATACGGCATCTGCACCGTAATTCAAAGCGATCTTCATCTTCTCCAAATTACCTGCCGGTGCTAAAAGTTCTACTTTTTTTTGCATTGTCATCTGTTTCCTACAACCATCAAAGGCATTATTTTAGCTCTTATTTTACCCAAATAGTTGTAATAAACAGTTTTTTAACCTTTTCCCGGCTCCAAATTTACAACCATCATTCATCCACTCCTCAATTTTAATACATGGATCATATTTCCATTTCTCTCTGCTCCATCTTTCTCTCCTGTAATCTCAACTGCGATATACTTGTTACTATGAAATAGTAGAGGGGAAAATATTGCACTTCAATGAATATCTGAGATCATGCAGAGAAGAGTTCAATCTTACACAGGAAGAGCTGGTATCTCAACTTTACAGCCATGATATTGATCTTTTTGGCGGACTCGATACCGGTACACTGAGTAAATGGGAACGCAGTATAGTCCAACCAAAGATCGCCAAACAGGTCAGCCTCATCAAATATTTTCAGAAATTATCCGGTATTGCTTTACCGTGCTGGTCTCATTTAACAATATCGGAAGCTGAAGAGAGTATTTGCCAGGCAGGGATGAAGAACCTCATTGGCAAAAACAAAGTCTATATTTGCAACTTCCCTTCCAATATTATTCAGATGGATGAACTGAAGATCTTTAACCTTCGCCACTCCAAGCAGATCGACACACTGCTGGAGCTCAATATGAATATTCATAAAGAGTTCAATCACCCTTCAACACGGATCTCTATTGAACAGTTCAAAACGTGGGCACTGCATCCTTCCAATTCATTTTACGTTTGTGAATACAAAGGAACATCTTTGGGATACTTTTTCAGCCTGCGTCTCAAACCCGAAGTCTTTGACAAACTACTCAACTTTGAAATGCGTAAAGATGAGATCACTACAAATGACTTTGCCTCCTACGATGAGATGGGGACCAGCTTTATGCTCTCTTTCTTCTCCATGAGTAACAAAAGTGCCGTAGCTCTTTTCATACGCTACTATGCACATCTCATCGCCAATCAAAGTAATATTCAAGAGATCGGCGGTATCACTAAAATGGATGAAGCAAAAAAGTTCGGGAACAGAATGAATCTTGTTTTACATAAAAGTATGACCACCGAGGATGGTACTGTTATTGAGTCGTACAGACAGGATATTTACAATGTACTTGCTTCGGAAAATGTCATCAAAATGCTTCTTACAAAACAGGAGTGTCCTGAAGAAGCATAAAAAACAGAAAGCATCATTCAATAACTATAGTGACAGATCTCTTATCCGTTTCCACGGTGTATTTTTCATATAAGAATTTATTTCTGGGCAATCTGACCAAAAGGGTATTTTGGTCGAGACATGTGAGCTGAAGTTTATCAGCATAACGGACACAGTCCAGCACATCCTGATCGGATACCGGTTCAAAATAAAGCGCGATCTTTTCGCCACTTTTGGCTTTTATCAGTGTTTCCTTCTTGGTTATTTTATAAAGTTTTGACCTAAGTTTTTTGGTCGTGAATCGCCAGGATTTTTTAATTCTCTTTCCATCTGCTACTGCTTCAAATTTCACCCTGTATGTCATGCCGTATTCCAAGCGTTTCAAAGGCATATAGGCGAATTGTAATTTTTTAAAACGATGATTTTGATCATTTTCATATGTCAGTATCTTGAATTTTTTTATCTTTTTACCCTTTTCGTCAAAAAGCGTGAATTTCTTTAACTTCACCTCTTTATAAAACAAAGGATTGAACTGTACTGTTACAGGATATCCACTTACTTTTGAACCAGGAAGGGGGTGGGGATTTTCTGTGTAGAATACCGGCAATACTTCTTTGGCATCAGGATAAGGGTAGAGTATTACCCTCTTATTTCTTTTTCTGACTTTTTTGACTTTTTGTTCATACAGATCTACAGGGATCATACGCTCTTTCTCTCTACACAGACCCTCTATATAATAAGTATTGGGGATCATACTGTAGGACTTTTGACAAAGTTGTCTAAGCACACTCGAACCTGTCATATATACATAGGCAGAAGTCACTTTTTTCTTTTTTGTAGAAGCAGTGCCTATACCTATTTCATCATTGTCAAAATTCAAAAATACAAAACGGTGATATACTGCTGCAAAAAGTATATCGAGGGAATGCTGATAACTCTTCGCATTCTCCGTAACATTCTCCATCACTGCTTTACAGGCATACCC
>CAZCBU010000318.1:0-4952 GCA_964496995.1 uncultured Sulfurovum sp. | reverse complement strand
TCCCATGACACCATCAGAGAGAACTCTTCTTTCTGCTCTTATTTTTCCCGTATGAGAAGAGGGGCACTCTACACTTTTGCAGAAGAGGGTGGTTTTAACAAAGTGGCACTGGGGCATCACTTTGATGATACGGTCGAGAGCTTCTTTATGAATATGTTCTACAATGGTAGTATGCGTGCCTTAGCACCCATTTACAAAACAAGCAGAGGGTTTCATCTGATCCGCCCGCTCATTCAGGCCAGAGAATCACAATTACGTGCTTTTGCAGATGACAATAATCTGCAGGTCATTGGAGATGAAGCCTGTCCCGCTATGTTGAAAGATGTCAAGATGCCGCATGCCAGAGCGAGCACGAAAGAGTGGCTTGCCGGATTGGAGAAAGAGAATAAAGATATCTTTAAAATGTTCAAAGCCTCTTTCAAACATATCCATGATGATACATTTTTGGACCCAGAACGCTGGGACAGGGATGATATAGAAGTGAGTAGTGAACAGTGAGCAGTGAGTATTTTATAGCCGGAAGTGCAGGACGTATTGACAAGGTTTTGGCTTCGGAACTTGATGTGAGCCGAAATCAGGTGGAGAAGCTTGTTAGAGATGGTCTTGTATCTGTGAATGGCAAAACAATCACAAAGAACAGTGTGAAAGTCGTTGAGGGTGATGAGATCACTTATAAATTCAAAGAGGCAGAAAAACGTGAACCTGTTGAGATAGACTTTGATGTGGAGATACTCTATGAAGATGAGTATTTGTTGGTGGTCAATAAACCTAGTGGACTGGTTGTGCATCCGGCGCCGTCTGTCAAAGAGTCGACTTTGGTAGACTGGTTGGTCAAAAAAGGGATCTCTCTTTCTACTATTTCAGGAGAAGAGCGTCACGGGATCGTACATCGTATAGATAAAGAGACTACGGGTGCTTTGGTGGTGGCTAAAGATAACAAAACACATGAAATGTTGAGTGAACAGCTTCAGGACAAGAGTATGGGACGGTACTATCTGGCTTTGATAGACTGCCCTTTGAAAGAAGATGTGGTGGTAGACAAACCCATTGGAAGAAATCCAAATAACCGGCTTAAAATGGATGTCGTGTCACATGGCAAATCTGCGAAAACAGCTTTTAAAAAGCTTTTGGAAACTGCACACGGTAGCGAATTGATCGCGGCGAAACTCTTTACAGGAAGAACGCATCAGATACGTGTGCATCTCAATACTTTGGGGCGGCATATACTGGGAGATGATTTATATGGTTTTAAGAGCAAAAGAGATAAAATTCCAAGAGTTTATCTACATGCCTATTTACTTTATTTAACACATCCTGTTACCGCTGAGAAGATGGAGTTTACCGCCCCTCTTTTTGATGATATGAAACAGTATCTGAGCAAATATTTTGACAGGGAAGTACTGGAAGCAAAACTGGATCCCGAAACCTTTGATGAGGTGTTTCAAAATCTAAAATAGTGCAGGTAGATACATCCCCATGAAGCAGGAATATTATGCCACACTTAAAAGTCACTTCCTTTGATACACAAACGATTGACAATGCGATCCCCCAAAGCGATATTTTAACCTTTCGTGCCACTTCTTTAACCAGTGATGATGAAATACTCGGTGTTGAACTGGGAGGGGAAGAGTTCCTGCTGCAGATCAAACCGGATGTGAATGATACGCTTGTAAAATATGACAAGGTGACCCGCCCCCTGAAAGTCAATCTTTTAAAAGAAGCACTGGACAGAGTGTCTAAAGAATTGAAGCTGGAAGTACAGAGTTCCAATATCACCATTCACAACACCAAAGCGGCACTCTCTTCGGAGTATTTCAAAAAAATAGAAGATTTTGAAAACATCACCTATCCGAAAGAAAAGATCTCGGTTGAGGTCGGATTTGGTTCAGGCCGACATCTTTTGTATCAGGCAGAAAAAAATCCCGATACTCTGTTCATAGGTCTGGAGATCCACACCCCCTCTGCACAGCAGGTACTCAAACAGATAGAACTGAACGGTATTGAAAATATCTGGGTGGTCAATTATGATGCAAGACTTTTTCTTGAAATGCTGCCTTCCAATGTCTGTGAACAGATCTTTGTGCATTTCCCGGTCCCCTGGGATAAAAAGCCGCACAGACGGGTCATCTCCCCTTCTTTCCTGGCTGAGGCTATGAGAGTGTTGCGAAAGGGAGGCAGACTGGAACTGCGTACAGACAGTGACAATTACTACTGGTATGCACTTGAGACATTTTTTGCCGTACCAAAAACCTATGTGGAAATACGTAAAAATGAAGCTTTGGAAGTGACCAGTAAATATGAGGCGAGGTGGCTGAAACAGGAGAAAGATATTTACGATGTATACGTAAAATGTCAGGAAAATTCAGAACCTCGGAAATTAAGTATAGATTTTAATTTTAATGATGTAAAATATACAAACGGTTTAGAAGAGGGATTAGCTAAAAAACCAATGGTGTTTGACGGTTATTTCGTGCATTTTGAACGCATGTACAAAAGTGGAGAGGACAAGCTTCTTGTCAAATGTGCCTTTGGAAGTTTCGACAGACCCGAACATAAATACATTTTACTGACCAATGAAAGTTGCAGATATTTTGTTGCTCCACCGGTGAAAACACAGGTGAACTACGAAGCACATAAAAAACTGATGGAATTATTATCCATTGAAGGAAGAACGGATGTCTAATGTAATCAGCGCATCACATCTTACACTTGCATACGACAATGGTGCAAAAGAGATCATCAAAGATGCGAGTTTCAATATAAAAAAGGGTGAATTTGTTTTTATTACCGGACCCAGCGGTTCAGGGAAATCAACACTGCTTAAGGCGCTTTACGGACATTTGAGACCAAGTGAAGGGAGCCTTGTGGTCGGGGGACATGACCTTTCCAATATACGTCAGGGCAAACTTCAGGAACTCAGAACACATTTGGGGATCATTTTTCAGGACTATAAACTGGTCAATGAATGGACAGTTGCCAAAAATGTTGTGCTTCCATTGATGATCGCAGGATACTCGGTGGATGTACAGAATACACAGGCACAAAGGCTGCTAAAACATGTGAAGCTCTCTGAACATGCCGATAAATATCCGCTTGAACTGAGTGGTGGAGAGCAGCAGCGTGTGGGTGTAGCAAGAGCCTTGTCCAAGAACCCGGTTGTGATCCTGGCGGATGAACCTACGGGTAATCTTGATGACTACTCTTCAAATGTGATCTGGGATCTGATGGAAAACGCCTGTGAACAGCTTGAAACGACAGTACTTGTCGTTACACACAAAATACCAACGATTTTTTCACTGCCGTATCGCCATTTCATTATTGAGAGTAAGGGTGTCTATGAAGTTCATTAAAAACCATCTTATGTTCATCTTGCCGCTTGTAGCTATTTTGCTTGGTATTGAGTTCTACCTCGTGTTTGACAGAACGACAGACTCTTATGAAAAGGGACTTAAAGAGGGGTACACCATGCTGGTCGTCACCAAAAAGCCTGTAGAGATATCCGAGTTGAAACAGCTTAGCCCTCATGTCAGCAGTCTGGAAAAGATAAAACGTAAAAATATCGTTGCCGAGATCGCCAAAGATGTCAATAAAGGCACGCAGGATGAGATACTGGCAGCCTTGCCCTATTTTTATAATGTGGGTCTTGATACCTATGTAGATACAGCAGGTCTGGAAAAGATAAAAGAGGATCTGGAGAAAGATAAAAATATAAAAAAGGTTGAAACATTCGGGAACAGTTACAGTTCTGCGTACAGACTCTTTTCATTTATAAAATTCACGTTAAAACTGTTTATTGTTTTCATGGGGATCGTGAGTCTTTTCCTGATCATCAAGCAGATGGAAATATGGAAATATGCACACAAAGAGCGTATGCAGGTCATGGAAATATTCGGAGCACCTTTAATGCTCCGATCAGGCGTACTGTTTAAAGTCGCTATTATGGATGCCTTTGCTGCAACATTGCTTACCAGTGCATTTTTTCTCTATATCAAGTTTATCTGGGCTGCGAACAGCGGCATTGCGATCATGATGCAAAAACAGGAAGAGTTATTCAGGTTAAGTGATATTGCCATTCTTCTGGGGTCTGCACTGCTTATTGTGATCATTGCTGTCTATTCAGTAGTATTCTCGAGTAAGGGAGTTCAGGAGTGAAATCCTTAATCCTCTCCTTTTTTCTTGCACTTGTACTACTGTATGGAAGTACAACCACGAAAAAAATCAAAAAGTCTGAACATGCTCTCTCTTCAACGCAGAAAGAGCAGAAGCAGGCCAATAGAAAACTGGACAAGATCGCCAAAGACATCAAAAAAGCTGAAAAAGATATTGCGTATCTTGATGAAAAACTGGATGCACTGAGTAAGGATCAGAGTAAAACAGAAGAGGAATACAAAGCACTTAAAAAAGAGTTGAAACAGTCTACCTCAGAGTATGAAAAAACAAGCAAAGATCTTGACCGTAAACGAAAACAGTTCATCTCTTTGCTATCGGAACAGTTTTCGATCGTTTATGCCATTCAACAGTCCCATGAACCTACTAGAGAGTCCATTATCACCCAAGAGGTGTACAAAGCATACAAAAAACAGAATACTAAAATGCTTGCCAATCTGAAATCTGAGATCCGTACATTGAAAAAGCGTAAACAGGACAAAAAATATTTGCGTAATAAAACGCTGAACAAGATCAACCGTCTCATTAAAAAAAGAGAAGAGTATGCCCAAAAGAAGCTTGCCAAGAAAAAACTGCTTAAAAAACTGGCTCAGGATGAAGAGAAATATAATGCAAAGCTGCAGAAGATCGTAGATAAACAGAATTCTCTGCGTTCCACTTTGGCAAAATTGAATATTTTACAGGCCAAGGAAGTTGAAGAGGAACGGAAACAGGCAGAGGCAAGAAAAAAAGCGATACGTCTTGAAAAAGAACGCAAAGCACGTTTGCGTAAGGCAAAAGCTGCA
>CAZCBU010000317.1:0-4703 GCA_964496995.1 uncultured Sulfurovum sp. | reverse complement strand
TCTGAAGAGCTTGAACAGATCAAACAGGCAGCAGAGCTGATGAAGCCATGGCGAAAAGGCCCCTTTCAATTCAATACCCTTTTCATTGACTCTGAGTGGCAAAGTCAGATCAAATACAACCTCCTTGAACCGCATTTTGATCTGAAAGATAAAATCGTCGGAGATATTGGGTGTAATAACGGCTATTATCTTTTCCGTATGTTGTCTCAGCAACCTAAGAAACTGATAGGTTTTGACCCCTCTGCCATTTACTATTCTCAATTTCTCTTTGTCGATCACTTCATAAAATCAGGTATTGTGTATGAACTTCTGGGTGTAGAACATGTTGAGTTCTATGAACATAAGTTCGATACACTTTTCTGTCTGGGAGTACTGTATCACCGTTCCGATCCGGTCGCTATGCTGAAATCACTCTTTAAAGGATTGAATAAAGGCGGAGAACTCATCCTTGATACCTTTATGATAGATGGTGAAGAGGAGATCTGTCTTACGCCCAGAGACAGGTATTCGAAGATCCCCAATATCTATTTCGTACCAACGGTGAATGCCTTGAAGAACTGGTGTTACAGGGCAGGTTTTGAGTCTGTGGAAGTGCTTGAGATCATGAAAACAGAATTGAATGAACAGAGGAAAACAGAATGGATAGACACGCAGAGTCTTGAAGATTTCCTGGATCCTGATGACCCGACAAAGACGGTAGAAGGCTATCCGGCCCCTAAAAGGGTCTATCTGAAAGCCATCAGGTCATCATAAAAACTGTACGTTATCACAAAAATATTAAACTTACTTTTATTTTTAAATAAGGTACATTTCGCTATAAATACGCTAATAAAAGAGAAAAGCAGACAAAATTTAAGTTTTTGTTTACTTTTTGTACACGATTGGATACCTTTAACAGAATGAGAATATTAACAGTTGGGTTCAGCGATGAATACGTAAAAGAACTCGAAAAAGAATTAGATAAATATTTTATTTGTATTGTTGACAATGCAAAAGATATGTATGATGCAACGAATTTTACTGATTTCAGACATTATGAATTGGTGATCATTGTCGATGAAGGTGTGAAATTTTCACTGGAACGTTATGTGAACGAAGTGAAAAAGAAAAAGAGTGAGACCAAGATCATGATCCTGACGGAAAATGCATTCCATCAGGAGTCTTTCTTCAGACTGGGTGTAGATGATGTCATTTATGACCACTGTGATCAGCCGGATCTTATTGCGGCAAGAGTACTTGCCAATATGAGACATTTGTTCGGGACAACTGTAGATATTGGAAAATTGGTGATCGATATTGCAAACAAGAAGATCGAATATGATGAAAAGATCGTATCTTTGAATGGCAAGACCTTTGATATCTTGGCGTATCTTGCACTTCGTAAGCAGAGAGTTTTCTCGAAAGATGAGATCATTAATGCGCTTTGGGAAGAGCCGGAGTATGTTTCTGACAATACGGTTGAGGTTGCTATTAACCAGATACGTAAACGTTTGAAGAGTATTCTTGGGTTTCAGGTGATACATACTGTGCGCAGACGCGGGTATAAATTCTCGTATTAAATCTTCTAAAAAACCATAGTTATCGTTTCTCTCGTAGGTCGGGGTACCCTTACCCCGACAATAATTCCATATATCATTACAATTTAAAATCTTCAATATAATTTTATGCTGATTTGATGTCGGGATGAGGGCATCCCGACCTACAGTTATTTTGCTTAGGCTTTTAGCAACCTATATATTTAGTTTTGTCTGGAGACAGCATCCTTCAGTACTTACAATGTACTCCTCACTTGATCTATCCAAAAAGGAATGACTCTCTGTTCTGCCTTGAGTGTTGTGCTTAATCCGTGACCCGGGTAGATCGTGTAGTCCTCTTTTATGGTCAAGGCTTTTTCCAAACTTTTTATCATCTCTTCTCCGCTTGAAGAGGGGAAATCCCATCTGCCTATGGATTGCTGGAAGAGGAAGTCTCCGGAGAACCATACATCGTCTATTTCTATGACGGAACAACCAGGTGTATGTCCCGGGAAATGTCTGTATTTGATCTTCACACCGTCTATATTCACTTCCTGATCTCCATGGATAATATGATCCGGGGTACTTTTGGGTGTACCTTGTCCAAGCGGATCATCGGTCAGCATAAATACATCTCCTTCAGGACAGTAGATAGGTATCTTCAGGGCTTCTTTTACGGCTGCATTGGACCAGACATGGTCAAAGTGACCGTGTGTGTTTAGAATGGCAACAGGGTTGCTGACATTGTTCAGTACCCACTGGGTAGCATCCATACCCGGATCGATAATGAGATCTTTTCCGTCAACCGTGATTATGTAGCAGTTTGTCTGGTAGACACCCATAGGTTGTATTTTGATTTGCATGATATAATTCCTTATGAATTTTTACAAAGTATTAGAAGAAGCCATCCTTTCTGATGATATCGTTTTCAAAGAAAAAATGACGCTTCAATGTTTGCAGTATTGTAACCAAAATCAGGTTAGTTGTGAGGAAGGCTTCACTCCTCTGCATTTTGAAAAACCTTCCTATGCTTCAAAGTGTCACATTGTCGATCCCAGACAATTGCCTGCTAGGAAAGATTTTGAGAACCCTGAAGGCCTTGCCACCCTTGTGCATGCCATTGCACACATAGAATACTCTGCGATCGATCTTGCTCTGGATGCAGTGTACCGTTTTTCGGATATGCCTGTAGAGTATAAGATAGATTGGCTGGAAGTGGCTTCAGATGAGATACGTCACTATAAGATGCTCTCTGCACTGTTAACGGAGTTGGATCACCGTTACGGTGATTTTCCTGTGCATTGCGGGCTTTTTGATGCGGCAGAACATACGGCACACAGTATTCTTGACCGTATGGCGATCATACCGCGTTATTATGAAGCTTCCGGATTGGATGTGAACCCTCAGATCATCAAAAAACTGGATAATAAACGTAAAAACCCTGTGGTAAAAAAGCTGATAGATGCATTGAACATTATTTATGACGAAGAGATCGATCATGTGCATAAAGGTGACAAATGGTTCAAATATCTATGTGAGAAAGAGGGATTGGACACTTCAGTCTATTTTGAAATACTTGAGCGTTATAAACTGATGTCAAAACACCGTCCGCATATCAATGTGGAAGCGAGGAAAGAGGCAGGGTTCAACTGTATCGAGATCAAAAAACTGGGTGCAAAGGTTTGTGATGAATAGTTTTATAGAAAAGATGATGTTCGATCCCAAATGGTATCACTATATCATTATTATACTTCTCTCACCGCTCTCTCTGGTTTATGGACTTGTTATGTATTTCAGGCGTCTGTTCGTGGTAAAAAGATCTTTTGATCTGCCTATTGTCAGTATTGGAAACCTTGTAGTAGGTGGCAGCGGTAAAACCCCTTTTGTCATTGCATTGGCTTCACGGTATGAAAAAGTTGCAATCATTTCCAGAGGATACGGCAGGCAGAGTAAAAGTCTGGTTCAGGTCAGTAACAAAGGTGACATCCTGTGTACAGTGGAAGAGAGTGGAGATGAAGCGATGCTGATAGCGATCTCTCTTCCCAAAGCTTCCGTGATCGTCAGTGAAGACCGCTCAAAAGCTATCACCTTGGCAAAAGAAAAGGGTGCCGAACTCATCATCCTGGATGATGGGTTTAACCGTGTCGACATAGAAAAATTTGAAATACTTCTGGAGCCCAAAGAGGTCAAGAACTATTTTCCTTTCCCCGCAGGTGCCTTCAGGGAGTTTTGGTTCATGAATGTGTATGCAGATCTTGTTTTGAAAGAAGAGGTCGATTTTGTTCGAAAGGTGACGTTGGAAGATCTCAGCAGCAAAATGCTCCTGGTTACGGCGATCTCAAATCCGAAGAGGCTCGATCCCTATTTGCCAAAAAATGTTGTCGGAAAAATATATCTGGAAGATCATGCCTATTTTGATGAAGAGAAACTAAAGCGTCAAATGCAGGAGTATGGTGCCGAAACTCTGCTTGTTACGGAGAAAGACAGGGTCAAAATGAGAGGCTTTAAGTTGCCCCTCTCAAAAATGAAGTTAAAATTAGAGATCAAAGATGAGGTATCTGTCTTGATCGATCAATATATTCAAACATATAGAAACAAAGGTTCAAATTAATGCAAGCTAAAATAGATGTCGTTAAAACACTTCTTGATGCCCTTCCCTTCATCAAAAAATTCTCAAATGAAAAGATCGTCATAAAATACGGTGGTTCTGCGCAGACCAGCGATGCTTTAAAAGAGCAGTTCGCTCAGGATATTGTTTTGCTTCACCTTGTCGGCATGAAACCGATCATTGTGCATGGCGGTGGGAAAAGTATCACAGATCTGCTTTCTGATCTTGGTGTGGATACTAAATTTGTAGATGGTCAGCGTGTGACGACAAAAGAGGTCATGCGTATTGCAGAAATGGTACTTAGTGGGGAGATCAATAAGGAGATCGTTTCATTACTGAACAACCATGGTGCCAAAGCCATAGGTATTTCAGGAAAAGACGGAAAGTTTCTTGAAGCAAGACCTAAAGATTTTAATAATTTCGGATATACCGGGATCATAGAAAATGTGAATCCGGAAATTGTAAACAATATTATCGATGACGGGTTCGTCCCTGTTATTGCACCTATTGCTTCAAGTTCAAGTGTAGGGCACCCAGGGTTTAATATCAATGCGGATCTTGCGGCTTCCCAGATCGCTGTG
>CAZCBU010000316.1:0-3881 GCA_964496995.1 uncultured Sulfurovum sp. | reverse complement strand
TGGTTGTTCTTGTTGTTGCAGTCAGCGGGATCGTATTGGCATATAAGAAATATGGAAATGGACTTAAGCGGGATGAAAAATGTGAAAACTCTTTCATTTACAGACTTTTGTCAAACCAGTACTATATTCCACAGCTTTATGAAGAGTTCATCTCCAAACCATATGCGATGATCTCGGAGCATATGTGGAAAGATGTAGATATGAAGATCGTCGATACCACAGTTGACGGAATTGCGAAATTCCTCTACAAGAGTGGTGACGGTACAAGAAAAATGCAAACAGGTAACCTTTCAAACTATCTGAATTGGATGGCTGTTGGTTCAGTATTACTTCTAGTGGTCGCAGCTATTTCTGCGATGTTTGTTTAAGGGGACGAGATGGATAATATTTTAAGTATATTAGTATTTTTCCCGGCGATCGCAGGATTGTTGGGTTTTGTTGTCAATAAAGAGAGTGCCAGAGCCTACGGTATCACTGTAGCAGCGATAGAATTCATTCTGTCGTTATGGTTATGGTTCAGCTTTGACGCTTCCAACGCAGGTATGCAGTTTGTAGAGATGATCCCGTTGATCCCTGATTTTGGTATCGGGTATTACCTTGGAGTGGATGGAATTTCACTTTTCATTATTATCATGGCAACACTGATGACACTGATCGGTATGATGAGTATGACGATCACAGAGAATGTCAAGAACATGATCATTACGCTTCTCTTCCTTGAGATGACAATGGTGGGTGTATTCGTTGCGCTTGATGCGATCATTTTCTATGTATTCTGGGAACTTTCTCTGGTACCAATGTTGTATATCATTGGTGCATGGGGAGGACCGTTGAGAATCTATGCATCGATCAAATTCTTCCTCTATACCTTTATGGGATCACTGATCATGCTGGTAGGTATGTTGTTTGTAGCGTATGTCTACCATAACCTTACAGGGGTATGGTCTTTTGCGATCACAGATTGGTATACACTGGTACTTCCTGTGAATTACCAGTTATGGCTTTTTGCAGCATTCTTCTTTGGTTTTGCGATCAAAGTGCCAATGTTCCCATTCCATACCTGGTTGCCTTATGCCCACGGTCAGGCACCAACGATCGGTTCAGTGATACTTGCCGCAGTGCTCCTTAAAATGGGTACTTACGGGTTTGTAAGATTTTCACTTCCAATGTTCCCTGATGCATCTGTCCTGATGATCACGCCTATTGCAGTGATCTCGATCATTATGATCATCTATACAGCGATGGTTGCGTATGCACAGAAAGATATCAAACAGGTTATCGCGTATTCATCTGTATCACACATGGGTATCATTATGCTTGGTATCTTTGCAATGAATGCAGAAGGTATCTCCGGTTCGGTATTCCAGATGCTGTCACACGGTATCGTCTCAGGTGCACTCTTTATGCTTGTAGGTGTGATCTATGACAGAAGACATACGAAGTTGATGAGCGAATTCGGCGGACTTGCTTCTGTGATGCCTAAATATGCAGTGATCTTCGGGATCATGCTTATGGCATCTGTTGGACTTCCGTTGACGATCGGTTTTGTCGGGGAATTCCTTGTATTGCTTGGGTTCTATCAGGTATCTCCTGTGATGACGATCCTGGCAGGTACGTCCATTATCATTGGTGCGATCTACATGTTGACGGTCTTTAAAAAGAGTTTCTTCGGTCCGGTGACCAATGAAGCGAACAAAACATTGAAAGACCTGGATGCAAAAGAGACAATGTCACTTGTACCGTTGGTACTCATTGTTGTCTGGTTGGGTATTTATCCAAAACCGGTGCTTGGTCCTATTGATACATCAGTCAAAGCAATGCTGGAGTTTATGGATGAAAAAGCCATTACACACGAAGCAAAAGATATGATACAGACAGCTAAAACAAAAATCATCATAGAGGAGGTTAAGTAATGTTACAACCTATAAATGTAAGTTTGGAAAGTCTTAATCTCATCACACTGGCACCGATGCTTATTGCCATTGCCGGTGGTTTGATCATTTTAATTCTTGACCTGATCAATGACAAATTGGACAAGTCACTTTATGTGATGATGACACTGTTGGTACTTTTTGTCGATTTCGGTGCTGTACTTGGTCTGAATGTCAATGAACGCGGTTTCTTTGATGTCATGCTGATCGATGGTATTTCGATCATTTCGCAGTTGATGATCATTGTGGGTTCTATGATCTTTATCCCATTGGCCCTGACCTCTAAAAGATTCCATGAGTATTCATACCCTGAATTCTTCGCGATGTTCCTTTTCATGATCGCAGGCTTTCAGTTCATGGTCGCATCAGACAACCTGATCCTGATCTTTGTCGGTATCGAAACAGCTTCTTTGGCACTCTATACACTGATTGCACTTCATAACAGATCGAACTCTTATGAGGCGGCGGTGAAGTACTTTACTATGGGTGCTTTGGCAGCAGCATTTTATGCGATGGGTTCCGCTGTGATCTATGCATTGACAGGCTCGATAGAGCTTTATAAAGTGGCCGAGGTCATGGCAACACGTCTAAGCGAAACAGGTGTGATGATCACGATCTTCGGTGCTGCCATGCTCCTTTTGGTAGCCTTCGCATTCAAACTCTCACTCTTCCCGTTCCATACATGGGCTCCGGATGTTTATGAGGGTGCATCTGCACCATTGGCAGGATATATGTCGATCGTACCAAAGATAGCAGCGATCGTTGTTGCTATCAGGATCTTCGGTATGTATATTGATCTTGGTGTAGAATGGGTAAGGATCATTCTACTGGCAATGTCAGTGATCACGATGACATTGGCGAACATCATGGCCTTGGTCCAGGATGATGTCAAACGTATGTTGGCGTACTCTTCCATCTCGCATGCCGGTTTTGTTATGGCAGCGTTGGCATTGAGTACAACAGAGGGTACAACAGGTATCTTCCTCTATTATGCACTCTTTATGTTCACCAACCTTGGGGCATTCTCAATGTTATGGATCTCCAGACACAAGAACAGAAGATTCAATGCAAGATATGACCATCCGTATGAGAAATTTGCAGGCTTTATTAAGATCATGCCTATCGGTGCAGTGATCATGGCGATCTTTATGTTGTCTTTGGCAGGAGTACCTCCCTTCTCACTCTTCTGGGGTAAGATATACATTATGCAGGCAGCAGTGAATTCCGGATATGTATGGCTGGCGATCGTGATGGGTCTGAATGCAGCTATTGCTGCATACTACTATTTGAAGCTGATCGTCTATATGTTCCTGATGGATCCGGTCAAAGATGTGGATACGGTTTACTATAACCTTTCCAAGCCGTTGATGGCGGTGATCGGTATGGCAACGGTGGCAACGATCACGGCGATCTTCTATGTGCAGCCGTTGGTTTCTTATCTTTACTATATGATATCCGCTTCAGGCTATTAAAATAAAGCGTTCAGCACTTAGTGCTGAGCGTTCAGTAGGGTCGGTTTACCGACCACAATTTTTACAGCAATAAAACTTTCTCCAAATCTTCAACACTTCCTTTTATCACATCTTCAAACTGAGAATTATTAAACGTTTTTTGCCTTTTGGCCAGTCTTGCCGTATTGGTTGAGATCTTGGAGATCATCTCTTCTTTGCTATAGATCCCATCCAGGTATGCCAGAGTTTCTTTGATCCCTATGGCTTTCATACAGTTGGGAGATCTTCCATATTTCTTCTCAAGCATGCAGATTTCATCGATAAGACCATCTTCTACCATAAGTTCTGTACGTAATGTGATACGCTGACGTAAAACTTCTCTTTCCCACTCTATCTGGTAAATCGTCAAAGGTGCAGTAATCGTAGGTACAGGAGGATGGTTCTTAAAATAGTCACTGGGTGACTGTTTGCTTTGCAAATAGAGTTCAAGTACTTTTCC
>CAZCBU010000315.1:0-3829 GCA_964496995.1 uncultured Sulfurovum sp. | reverse complement strand
TTCATCGACATAGGTCAGTCCTTTTTCTTTAAACAGATCCTTCTCTTTTGTAAAAGCAGACCAGACCACTTTGGGTGTTCCGGAAATGATAGGACAGGAGGTCTGCCCCATGGTATGTTTTACATAGCCAGGAAGCTCTGTCACTGCCGGGAACCATAGGTAGTCAAAGGTTTTTTTGGCGAATTTTTTAGAGTACATCAGTGAATAGAGATGCGACTGTGCCACTTTGGCCGGGTAGCAGGAGTCTACCGAGCCGTATTTGGCCCCCTCCAAATACATGTCTTCATTGGAAAAACCTGAAAACTGGATGTTCAATGCGGGAATGCCCAATGCTTCAAGATAGGTTCGTAAAAAAGGCGCCAAAGAGTAAATATTCAGTACTTTTGGGATGGCGATATGCAGCTTTTTTCTGTAGGCTTGGTCTTCTGCTGTTGAAAGTTTAAAGTCTCTGAAGACCTCTTTACGCAGTGTCGGACCCCATCCGCCAAGTGTGACTTTGACCTCTTGTTCTCTTATCTGAGTTGTTATTGTGGGGCTTTCCTCCAGGTCATAGGTAGGAGCAAAAAGTGAAACGGACTCTTTTTTTACAAGGTTTGGAACAGTTTCCTGTAATCCTTTTCGCTCTTTTTTTAATGCCTTAAAGGCTTCTACGGATTCTACTGTACCGTCTTCACAGGCAAATCCGGCAATGTACCGTACGGTATCAGATGAGGGGGTCTGTGTGTCGATGAAGGTACGTGAACAGTTGATGGTGCAGAAGTGGCAGCGTGTAGACTCATCGGTCTTTGACGTGTAAGTCATTTGCAGGGCTTCTTCCAGCCCGACAAAGCTTGCGTATCCTTTTTGCCTGACAACATGTAAAGCTTCCAGTGCAGCACCGTAAGCACCGGCTTCCCCGGGATGAGGATGTACATCGACCCGGGCATTGGGAACTTTCTCTTTGATGTAATCGACCTGGGCTTTGAGTGCAGCCTGATTATACTGGGTCCCGCCCTGCAGGACAAAATGATTACCAAATGCAGCAAGATTCGGTGCCTGTACGACATACTGCCAGACATTTTTAGGCAATACTTTTGAAATGCCTGCAAAAAGTTCTTCTTTTGTGTAGCCTTCTTTCTGGAAATTGACCCTGTCCGTATCTAGAAATACAGCACAGCCATAATTGAACATGGGTGCCTTTTTTGTAGAAAAGGCAACATCGGCAAAGCCTTCTACAGGAACACCGAACTGTTTTGCCATACTTTGGAGCAGGGTACCGTTACCGGCAGAACACTGGTTGGAGAGACGGAAATTTTTCATCATACCGTTTTCCATAAAAAGTACTTTAATATCCTGCCCGCCAATGTCACAAATAACATTGATACTTTCACCAAAGGCTTTTTGTGCAGATTTCATATGGGCAATGGTCTCGATGATGTTGGCATCCGCTTTAAGTGCACCTCCCAGTACATCCGCAGCATACCCGGTAACTCCCAAACCTTTGATGTCATAGTAGTGATGACTGTCTGCTTCTTTGATCTTCTGTAAAAGTTCAAGGGTATCTTTAATGGGATTGCCTTTGGAAAGCTGATAGACCTTTAAGAGCAGCTCTCCCTTCTCATCGACAAGCACAGCTTTTGAAGAGGTGGATCCGCCGTCAATTCCCAGATAGCAGGTGGTTTTTTCTGTCAAGAGAGGTGGCGTGAATGCTTTAATGGTATATCGGGTTTTAAAGGCTTCCAACTCTTCAGGGGATGAGACAAGGGGGGCATCATTATTGGCATTATCAGAATTCCCTCCTGTATCAACGAGGGTCTTTAGCTGGATCAGTCCGGAAAATGATTTGTCATGGTTGGCTTCACCTTCCCCGAAGATCACTGCACCCAGAGCCGCGTAATACTGGGCATTGTCCGGAACAATGATAAGTTCATCGATGTTGGCTTTATCATAGATGATACCCCGTTCATCCCAGAGTTCGGAAATACGCATTCTCCAACACTCCTGTAAAAACGGCAGGTACGTGTTCGGCCCGCCAAGAAGCAGGACTTTGGGCATCAAGGTATTTCCCCGTGTCAGTACAGTAAGATTCTGCATAACGATGGCATCTGCCAGTGAGTTCATGATCTCGTTGGAAGGCACGGAAGTTTTGACCAGATTGACGATGTCAGTTTCAGCGAAAACGCCGCATTTGGCTGCAACATGATGTAGTTTGTCGGTCTGGAAGGTCAGTTTTTGTACTTCAGAGTTCTCCATACCTACTTTCATGGTACACTTTTCTATGGTGGCACCGGTACCTGAAGCGCATTTGTCATTCATGGAGGTCAGTACGGTCTTTTTACCGTCTTTCCCTTCTTTGAAGTGGATGATCTTCGCATCCTGTCCTCCCAGTTCCACAACAGCATTGACATCGGGATGCAGGTTCTCCACGGCAAGTACTACGGCATTGACTTCCTGGACAAAACGTGCATTGAGTGTCGGAGCGATCCTTGTGGCACCGGAGCCGGTGATATACACTTTGTCTATCTGATCATATTGCTTTTTGTGGCTTTTTGAAAGTGCTTCCAGAAGGTTAAGGAGGGTGGGGGCCTGTTTTGTGTCGTGCGGGGTATAGGCTTTGGCAACAATATTGAAGTTTGTATCGCATAAGACATATTTGACGGTGGTGGATCCGATGTCGATGCCTAATGCAAATGTTTTTTTTTCAATTGCTTTTGTCATATTTCCCTTACGCACTTTACTTAATTACAGTTTCTTTGTTCCTTTTCTTTTTTGTCGATGCAACAAAAAAGAGAAACGAACCCAAAAGAAAAAAATGCAAATGACTGTCGTCACATTATTAATATCATAATATTTTAAATTTATATTGGCATTAAATGCTGCCTTTTTTTTAAGAATCTGTTTTTTCTCTGTTTTTGAATGCCCAAATGATCCAAATGATCCCAATAATAATAAATGGGATACTCAGCATCTGACCTGTTGTAAAGGGAAGGGATGTCGTGTAGTCAGCCTGTCTGGTTTTTGTATATTCCAGTAAAAAGCGGACAATGAACATATAGGTCAGGAAAATTCCCGGCAATATTTTAGTGGCAAATGACGGTTTGACTTTTTTGTAGACACTTACAAGAATAAGCAGAAGTGCCAGGTAGGCAAAAGCTTCATAGAGCTGTACCGGGTGTCTTGGGATCATGTCTACTCTCGGGAAGATGATCGCCCATGGTTTGTCTGTGGGGAGTCCGAGGATCTCTGAGTTGAAAAGATTCCCAAATCTTACAAAGGCAGCGGTGAGTGCACCCGGCATGGCAATTCTGGAAATGAGCCACATGTAGGATTCATTGTATTTTTTGGAAAAGATATAGAGGGCAATGAGTACACCCAAAAGTCCGCCATGGCTTGCCAAGCCGCCTTTCCAGACTTTGAGTATCTCAAGCGGATGGGAGAGGTAAAATTCCGGTTCGTAGGCAAAACAGTGCATGAGTCTTGCACCGATCACGGCGCCGACCATCACATAGATAAGCAGGTTATCCAACACAGAAGGATCTTTACCTTCACGTTTGTAGACCCATTGAAGAAGCATAAGTCCCAGAAAAAAAGAACCTACAAAAAGCAGACCGTACCAGCGAAGCTGCACGGGTCCAAATTCTAAAATATTGGGATTGACGTTCCAGATGAAGTGATCCATAAATAAAAACCTTAGGTATAATTGGAAGTATTATACATAAAATTATTTAAGTGATTATGCGTTGATCTTTTCTTTGATCTCTTTGGCAATGGCGGCGATCTTTGTGATCTTCTGTGAGTCTGAGATACTCTCATCCAGGAGTACTTTGACAAAGGCAGAACCGACGATGAC
>CAZCBU010000314.1:0-3585 GCA_964496995.1 uncultured Sulfurovum sp. | reverse complement strand
CTCAACAGCTTTGTCCGCAGCTTCTTTGGTTGCTTGAACGGCATTGTTTGCTGCTTCTTTTGTTGTCTCTACCGCTTTTGTTGTAGTCTCCGCAGCTGCTTTTTTGGATTCTTCTCCACACCCTACAAGCAGTACACTTGCCGTCATGATAGATAGAATAGTAGTTTTGTTCATATTTTTCCTTTTAAATATTTAGTCTATAAAGTATACTTGGCAACGTATAAATCAGTGCTTATTATACGTGTTTTCTCACGCTATTTATCATTCTTGAATGAATGGGTCTTCTCAAATGATATATACATTTATCTATTTGGCTTTAGCAGAGTTGGTATCGTATCCAGTAAGGAAAATATCTTGATCCGTATGACCGACAAAGACCATGACAGCACTATTATGGAGGATGCGACAGCTATGGCAATCAGTGCTGGAGAGTGTAGGTTTCCGAATTAAAGCGCAAGTTTGGTAAAATCACGACATTATATTGATACAGCAAGGTAAAAAATGTTTGATACGTTAACCGACAGTTTTAAAAATGCCATAGGCAAGATCCGTTTTCATGACGATGACAAAGCACTTAAAAAAGCGACTACAGAACTTAAGAAATCACTGCTTAAAGCAGATGTACACCATAAGGTCGTAAAAGACCTTATCTCTTTTGTGGAGCTTGAAACCAAAAAGAACGGTGTAGGAAAAGACAATTTCCTTCTCGCGCTACAGACAAAACTGACAGATATTCTTACTATTGAGGGTGCACCAAAAGGGTTTACTTTTGCGTCCAAGCCGCCAACTGTTGTGTTGATGATAGGTCTGCAGGGGTCAGGTAAAACAACGACTACGGGTAAGCTGGCCTACTTCCTAAAAGAACAGAAAAAGAAGAAAGTATTAGTGATCGCAGCCGACCTTCAGAGACTGGCAGCTGTTGAACAGTTAAAACAGATCACGTCACAAATCGAGATAGATCTGGTTGCAGATGAAAATGCCACACCGACACAAATAGTCAAGCAGGGGCTTGAAAAAGCAGAAAAAGAGCTTTATGATGTCGTTCTCATAGATACTGCCGGTCGTCTGGCGATCGATGATGAGCTTATGGATGAGTTGGCTGAGGTCAAGAAAGTAGCCGATCCGGATGAACTTTTCTATGTGGCAGATGCCATGACAGGTCAGGATGCGGTAAGAACAGCCCAGACATTTAAAGAGAAGATCGGTATTACCGGTGTGATCTTGACGAAGTTTGACGGTGACTCCAAAGGCGGGGTGGCACTTGGACTGACACAGCAGGTAGGTGTACCGCTTCGTTTCATCGGTGCAGGTGAGAAGATGCCTGATCTTGAACAGTTCATCTCTGACAGAATTGTAAGCCGTCTTATGGGTGCGGGAGATGTGGAGTCTCTGGCTGAAAAAGCTGCGGCTGCCATTGACCCTAAAGAAGCAAAGAAGATGACCCAGAAGATCAAAAAAGGTCAGTTCAACTTCAACGACTTCCTGGCTCAGATGGAGCAGATGAAAAAGCTGGGTTCCATGAAGTCTATCATGGGAATGATCCCGGGTATGGGGAATATGGCGAAGCAGATCGGTGATATGGACCTTGAAAATTCCGATGAGATCAAAGCGATCAAAGCGATGGTCTCTTCCATGACACCCAAAGAGAGAGAAAATCCGGACTTGCTCAATAACACAAGAAAAAGACGTTTGGCTGCGGGTGCAGGACTTGAACAAGTGCATGTGAACCGTGTATTGAAGCAGTTTAAAAATGCTGCAAAAATGGCAAAAAAAATGTCAGGCAAAGGCGGCATGAAAGAGATGGAGAAGATGATGCAGCAGATGCAGGGCGGCGGTGGCGGTGGTTTCCCGGGTATGCCTAGATAAATTTTGATCTGCGGGTCATACGGATCAGGCGTGCCTGACCCCTACAATATTAAAATGGATCCCTCATGAAAATCATTAAAATACTCCTTCTCTCTATTTTACCTACCCTTTTTCTCAACGCACAAAGTTTTTACTCCTTAACAGGAGTTGATTCTTATGATCAGATCGTTGTGAACTCTGTACCAAAAGCATCGCAGTATAATAAAGACATCAAAACATTGATGAGCTCTATGTCTAATGAGTTGGGTATCGATACACATGGGCACTCATCACGGGTACTGGTCTTTGTTATCAAAAGATTTTCAGTCGGTGACAGTATAGGTGTAAAAGTGGCACTGGAGTTGGGTGAATATGTAAAACGAAAGGGATATAAAACGGAAGTGTTTGCTGTTACCTATATGTCTTCGCAGATCATCACTCCCAGAGATGAAGCCTTGGAAGATCAACTTGCTGACACTATAGAAGAGTTGCTTGAAGCCTTTCGTTTACAGCATATAGAGGATAATAAAGAACTGTTAGCACCAAACAAGTCTTTCAGTCATGATGATTTTGCCAAAGTGATGAAGTATGAAACGGATTATAAAGTGGCTTTGGAAGAAGCAAGAAAAGAGAAGAAGCCTCTCATGGTCTTTATGAGTACTTCTTATTGTCCCTGGTGTCGTAAACTGGAGAGTCAGGTCTTGGCAAAAGAGTATATTGATAAAAAAATACATGAGAAATATGTTCCTGTTATGTTGAATTATGATGAGAAAAAGTTTCCTGAGAACTTGGAAGAAATTAAAATCACGCCTACGCTTTACATTGTAGATTCTCAGAGTGGAAAGATAGAAGAAAAAATCGTGGGATATAACAACAGAAGTGCTTTTTTACATCTTTTAAAAAAGTAGTTTGATTTAAGGTCTTGAAAAGTGCCTTAATAAAATCTTTATAATTTTTATGGTAAAATCGCGTTCCAAAAGTATTGATGAGTGTTTTAGTCATTAAAAAACAGTTGTCAGTACTTTATTGTAATGTTGACTTTTCCTCAAAGCAGACATTAAAATATAATGAAAATACAAAGGACATACCATGACAATGATCAGAATGACAAGAATGGGTAGAAAGAAAAAACCATTTTACAGAATCGTAGTAACAGACAGCAGAAAAAGAAGAGACGGTGGTTGGATCGAATCAATCGGTCACTACAACCCGGTATCAGTAAACAAAGATCTTACACTTGATGAAGAGAGATTGAACTACTGGCTTTCTGTTGGTGCACAAATGAGCCCGACAGTAAAAAGACTTGCAGGTAAGAAATAGTTCTAATGGTCAAAGACTTCCTCCTCTCCTATACCAGACTTTTGGTAAACAACCCTGAAGATATCAGCATAGATATTACAGAGGTTGATGAGGGATTTGATGAGATCACGATCTTTGCTAACAGTGAAGATGTAGGTAAACTCATCGGCAAAGAGGGAAGAATGATCAACTCCATAAAAGCAGTCATCTCAGGGTGTAAAGCAAAAGGCGGTAAAAATTACCGTGTAAATGTAAAAGCTGCAGCGTAAAAACTCCATGTCTCAAGAACAATTTTATATTGCTCAGATCGGGCGAACCATTGGACTCTGGGGCGACCTCAAACTTAATCTTCATACCGATTTCCCGGAACAGTTCAAAATAGGGTCTACCTTTAAAAGTGACCGTGGTCCATTGACCATTTCTGATGTGAACTTTAAACGC
>CAZCBU010000313.1:0-5177 GCA_964496995.1 uncultured Sulfurovum sp. | reverse complement strand
CGATCAAGATCAGTACTGCAAGGTAAAGTATTCCATTCTCTATCATAAGTTAAAATCTTTCATATTATAAAATATATGGTATAAAAAGTTTAGTTCTTTTTTGGTAGTCGATATAGGCTTGGTCATGTCCGCACCAGAGTGATTCTTCTCTTTTTGCTTTTAAAACAAGTACCAGTATGAGTAAGATAAAAAAGAGAAATTCCAAAAGTGTAGGAGTAGAAACCAATACACCCAGCATCATAAGAATAACAGAAGTGTACATAGGATGACGTATATAATTATAGGCACCGCTTGTCACCAGGACACAGCCTTCTTTGAGTTTCGGCTGTATATTGAAGTTTCCTCTTCTATGATGGGTAATCGCCCACAGGCCGATGAATACACCTACAATAAAAATGATGATCGCAGGTATGGAATTTAAAATCCCAGAGGAAAAGAAGATCATCAAAGCTATCAGTCCAAACTGAAGAAATACCAGAAATTTGGGATAAAATTCATTTTTCACAGCAGACCCAAACCCAATTGTCGGATCTTTTCATATTTATGGAATTGGAATGTTTTAAACTCTTTTGTCTCCGGTTCCAAAAGTAAAATATTTTTAGCCGCATATTTAATATTGGTCTGTGTCTGGTTGTAGATAAGCAGTCTCATGGACTTTTCAAACATTTCGAGCATATTGGCTGTTTTGAAAAAGTTGTCAGGCATGGTTTTTTCAAAAGAGTTCTCACCCATCACATCCACTGCCAGAACATCATCAAAACTTGCTTCAGTAACACCAAGGTTTTCACAAAGAAAGCCGTCACCATACGTTTCAGAATCAATGACATGCTCTTCAAAAACACCGGGGATCGCCATCGTTGAGAGGATGGCATCTTTGATCATGACATCATCTTCCGCAGTAAATACTTTCTTATGTCCATTATGCAGGTTTGTGGCTATGAGTTTAAGCGGGATGAGGGTATCTTTCATTTTTCTCTCTTGAAAAATGCTTTCAAATATAGCTCCGATCTTGTCATTTTCAACAAAAGCATTCCCTGAAAAAGAGAACTTGATCCAGTTGAAAACATTGGAAAAATTCTTGATCTGTTCATAGATCTCATCTTCTTTCATACCTATGGCAATGCAGGCACCGATGATCCCGCCCATACTGGTACCTACGATCTCTTTGGGAACCAAATTGAGCTTTTCCAAGTCATGGTAAACACCTAAAGGTGCTATGCCCAGCGCCCCGCCACCGGAGAGTACCAAGGTGAAATTATCTGTATCTATATTTGTTTTCATGAGGATATTATACCGTGAATATCTATTAGTGTACCAAAGAATAAATCATGCTATAATGCATAAACAAATCACATTCAAGGTTTTTCGTGCAAATTACAGCTACGCATATGTTATTTACCTACCTGTTAGTCCTTATCGGTGCTATTCTGGTTTTTACTGCGTTAAGTCATATACTATATCAAAAACGTTCTCCAACAAGTATGATATCATGGATGCTTACCATTGTCTTCCTGCCTTACATTGCGGTACCTCTCTATTTTCTGATCGGTATACGAAAACGTGAGAATAAGAATAAAAAAGAGTATGTAGAATTCCATGAACTTGCAAAAAAGAATCCTTATGTCTTGAGTGATCCTAACAATGGGTTTCAAAATATTCTGAAGAAAAACGGCATACCTCCTGCAACCAGTGGAAATACCTATGAACTGATCACAAGTGATACTGAAGCTTACGAAAAAATGCTTAAAGAGATGAAGAATGCACAAGAGAGTATAGATATCTGTACCTATGTTTTCAAATCTGATCAGACGACGAAAGTATTCCTTGAACTTCTGACACTCAGAGCCAAAGAGGGGATCCGTGTACGTTTGCTTATGGATCTTGTAGGATCATTCGGTGTGTATGTAGATCAAAGATGTTTTAAAGAGTTGAAGAAGGCAGGAGGAGAGATCGCTTTTTTTGTTCCTATGCTCAAACGTCCATTCCAAAACTATATCAATCTGCGTAACCACCGAAAGATCTATCTTTTTGATCAAACAACCCTTTTAAGCGGCGGAATGAATTTGAGTAATGAATATATGGGCAAAGATGACGGGACCAAAAGATGGGATGATATTCTCTATTATCTCAAAGGGCCTGCTGTCAATAATTTTTATTCGGTTTTTCATAATGACTGGGTCTATGCGGCAAAAGATGAAATTAAGAATGACTTGCGTATGGATGAAAATTATGAGGGTGACACCATAGTACAGGTAGTTCCTTCCGGACCGGATATCGAAAGAGATGCACTCTATGAGACACTTCTAAATGCCATTTACACTGCACAGGAACGTATCTGGATCGTCACCCCGTATTTTGTTCCTGATGAAAATATGATACAGGCTTTGGTGATCGCACAGCACAAAGGCATAGATGTAAAGCTGATCACACCCAAGAATTCTGATAATTTCTTTGCCGATATGGGAAGAAGTCCCTATATGCGTGAATTGGATCAAATGGGTGCCGATGTGGTGTTATTTGAGGGTGAAATGCTGCATGCCAAAGCGATACTTTTTGACAGTGTCGGTGGAATGGTCGGTTCGGTCAATATGGACAATCGCAGTCTGTTTTTAAATTATGAAGTCGTTACCTTTGCGTATTCCTCACAATTTATTGAAGATATTGAAAACTGGATGGAAAAGCTTATGGAAAATTCAATACGTGGTATGGAAAAACCATCCAAGTTCAGAGAAGCGAGTGAAAATATTATGAAAGTGTTTGCCCCTTTACTGTAATGTTCGTACCCTCTACCCTCTACCACCGAGCCTGCCGTCGTGAATGTAAAGCCTATCTTCCGGATACTTTCGGTCTCTTATGCTGGAATGTACATAAAAACAATCAAAACGGAAAGTTCTCAGAGTATTTGCAAGAACAGATAAATAAAAAAGATCTTGACCTTCTGCTGTTTCAGGAAGCAGCATTTAAAAATGAAGAAGCATGCAAGCTTCCTACTTTCAGTTATGATGCAGCAGCGAACCTTGAGATCCAAAATAAGTTCTATGGTGTCCTGACCGCGAGCAGGGTACAGTCATCGTATGCCCAGGCATATTTGTCAGAGGGACAGGAAGCTTTCATAGGACCGCATAAGAGTATGCTGTTAACCAGTTATCTGTTCAAAGACAAATCCAAGGTACTTGTTTTAAATATACATGCCATAAATTTCAGGGAGAACAACCGGTACAATAAAGAACTTGAACGTTTTTTTGAGTTTATTGAATTGTATGACGGTGCACTGATCATTGCAGGAGATTTTAATGCGTGGAATAAAACGCGCTATGAAAAGCTCCATGACAATGCACGTAAATTAAACATGAAAGTCGTCTCTTTTACAGAGGACAGACATGTGAAATCATTTCGGGGGAATCATCTGGATTTTATTTTTTACAAAGGGTTGGAGTTAGTGGGGGCTTCGGTGGAGGAACAAAAAAAACTCTCCGATCACAACCCGCTGTTTGCCAGGTTTAGAAAGGTTTAGGTATTTACTTAGTGGAGTAATAACTTACCCTTTCTTTTTATTCTCCGGCTTCTTTTTTCTGTTTTTGAATTGTGTCTGTTTTTTTCTTTTCTCCATACGTTTCTTATGGAAATCAAAACCACCTTTTCGCTCAATGAGTGACTTCTTTTTGGGCTGCTTCTGACGGGGTTGTTTATCGGTCAGTTCAAACCCGGGGTATATCTCTCTTTTGATACTCAGACGCAGGTCTCTTTCAATTTTTGAGAAGGCATTGTAGTCAAAAGCTGTCAGGAATGAAATGACCTGGCCCTTGTGACCCGCTCTTCCTGTTCTTCCGACTCTGTGGGTGAAGTCATCGGTATGCTCAGGCAGTTCATAGTTCATGACCATTTCAAGCTGCGGAATATCTATACCTCTGGCAGCAATATCCGTAGCAACCAGTACCTGTGTTTTTCCGCTCTTAAGCAGGGCAAGTGATTTCGCACGGCTTCCTCTGTTAAGGTCTCCATGGATCACAGAAACCCGGATCTTTCTACTTTTCAGGTATTCGTAGATCTTATTTGCAGACTCTTTCGAAGAGGTAAAAAGAAGTACCTGTTTCAGATGCTTGTCTTCTATGAGTTTGGCGACCAGTTCGGCTTTTCTTTTTTTGTCCACTTTGTAGGCTCTGTGAACAATAAAATCAACAATATCTCTTCTCTGACTCACTTCTACAATGGCAGGATCACGTAAAAACTCTTTGGCAAGTTTTTTAATGTTCTGTGAGATGGTTGCTGAGAACATCATCGTCTGTCTTTGCGCTTTACAGTAGTTCAAAATGGCTTTGATCTCATCGAGAAAACCAAGGTCAAGCATCGTATCTGCTTCATCCAGAATAACGGTATTGACATTCTCAAGGTTGATCTTTTTGTCCACTATGAGACTCTGCAATCGCCCGGGTGTTGCCACAACAATATCGGTACCTTTTTTAAGACGTTCAAGTTGAGAACTTTTAGGAATCCCACCCTGGATCTTTACATTGCTGATATCAAGGTATTTCCCAAAATCATTAAGGGAACGTGAAACCTGGTCGACCAGTTCAATGGTCGGTACAATGATCAGGGCACGAATGACCTTTTGGTCTTTCTTAACCACTTTTTGGAGTTTGTTAAGCAGTGGCAGCACATAAGCAGCAGTTTTTCCTGTACCCGACTTGGAAGCCCCAAGAACATCCAGACCTTTCATGGCTACAGGTATAACTTTGTTCTGTATGGCTGTGGCATTTTCATAGTTGAATTGTGCGATGGCTTTTAAAATATCGGGATGTAAGTTTAGTTTTTCAAATGCTTTGATGGTGTATCCTTGGTAATACTCTATATAATTAATCGTATTATAGCTTAATTTAATAATGTAAAAAAAATCTTGTTCTTTTTATATCAAACAGTAAAGGATTAACTGGATTTAACCATAACTATTTATTTAACAAACTATAAAAATCCCTAGGAGCATCCACTTCAAAGGTCAAAGGATTTTTACTTACAGGGTGGGTGAAACTGAGTTTAAATGCATGTAAACCCATTCTTCCCCCTTTGGTACCGTAACGTTCATCGCCTACAACAGCATGACCAAGCCAATTCATGTGGGCGCGGATCTGGTGTTGTCTTCCTGTGTCTATTTTGACTTCGAGCAGGGAGTGTTTTTCTTT
>CAZCBU010000312.1:0-4189 GCA_964496995.1 uncultured Sulfurovum sp. | reverse complement strand
AACCTATGCTCTGATGACAGGGCTGACTTTACTTTTTATATGGTTCGGCGGAATGATCGCAGGGCAGACAGGGATGATCATTGCTTTTATTGCTGCTGCCGGTATGAACTTCTATGCTTACTATTACAGCGATCAACAGGTGCTTAAACACTATGATGCCCACCCTGTAGATCGTGACCATGCCACAGGACTCTACGAGATCGTTGAGCGTTTAACACAGAAAGCGGACTTGCCCATGCCGGCACTCTACATCATCCCCGAAGCACAGCCCAATGCGTTTGCTACGGGGAGAGACTATGAACATGCTGCCGTTGCCGTAACAGAAGGATTGCTTGACCTCCTGAATGCTGAAGAAATTGAAGCGGTCATTGCCCATGAGTTAAGTCACATCAAACATTACGATATGCTCATTGGTACTGTTACAGCCACGATCGCCGGTGCTATTGCAATGCTTGCACAGTTCGGTATGTTCTTCGGCGGCGGGGACAGAGACAGACCCAATCTTTTTGTCACCTTGGCACTAATGTTCATTATGCCTATGGCTGCGACCATCATACAGATGACGGTAAGCAGAAACCGTGAATTCATGGCAGATGAAGGGGCAGCAAAAATGACAGGACATCCGGAATGGCTGCAATCCGGGCTTGCCAAACTGGATAATTATGCAAGAGGTATTGAAATGCCCGAAGCAGATCCACAGACAGCCCATATGTTCATCATCAACCCTTTTACAGGTCATGATTTTTCAATGCAGCAACTCTTCTCAACACATCCGAGTACAGAACAGAGAATTGAGAGGCTTGAGCAGCTAAAGCATTAAGACTTGATAGCCTTATATGCAGCTGCCGGCATAGGACTTCATCACAATCTTTTTCATATAATCTTCAAAAGGTCTAGACTTAAAATATAAAATACTTATGTTAATATTTCAATTATTCAATAAGGGGAGTTAATATGAAAAAAATATTTATATCATCACTGACATTTGGTTTATTGTTGGTAGGTTGTGTCAATACAGAGATTGATCCACCAAACAAAAACAACAAGGCAGAGTGTTTAAAGATCATAAAAGAGGCAAGGAGTACACCTGAGTATCAAGAATATCAGGAGAGATTAAAAAAAGGGGTCGCTGCTGGTTGGGCAGTAGCTCTATTTGCCGGTCCACTCTCATCAGGTACTTTAGTAGAAGCAGCAATAGCCGGCGAACCAAGTGGTGAATTTGAAAAATATAGCAAAAGATTTAAAGAGTTAAAATGTAATCCTCATAATATAGAGTTATATGAAATTCTTGACAAAGAAAAATAGCTGTAACTCAATTTTATACATAAAAACCACTAGAGTTTTTCAAGTCTTTTTTTAAGAGAGGATCAATAGACTTGAAGCATTAAAACAATCTTAAAAGAAACACAAAAATCTGTATAGAATAAATGTTTAATATGTTATGATTTGTCTATAATTACAAGGTTCATTTAGAGCCTTTCACAGGCATGAAAATGAAAAACAACCATTATGAAGTCCTCATTGTCGGAGCAGGTATCTCAGGTGCTGCTTTGGCTTATGAACTGGCACGATACACTGATGTCAAAAGTATAGCTATTTTAGAGAAATATGAAAAAGTAGCACCCCTCAATACACAGGGAAAAGCAAACTCACAAACCATTCACTTTGGAGATATAGAAACAAACTATACAGTTTCCAAAGCTTCCATCACCAAGAAAACAGCCAAAATGGTTGAAAAATACTGTCTACAGCATAAACTTGAAAATGAGATCATCTTTTCTCACCAGAAAATGGCACTCGGAGTCGGAGACAGAGAAGTAGAATTCCTGCTTGAGCGTTATGAAGAGTTTAAAGACCTCTTCCCAAATCTTCAGGTATGGGACAAAGAACATCTTAAAACCGTTGAACCTAAACTGGTTTTTGATGCAGATGGGAATGAGCGTCCTGAAACCATTGTAGGTATCGGGTCTATTGGAGAGTGGACTACCGTCGACTACGGGAAAATGACAGAAAACCTCATAGAAAATGCCAAAAAAGAGGACAATGTAGAAGTAGATCTCTTTTTAAATACACAAGTGCTCGACATTGTCAAACGTGATGAAGGCGGATATGAGATAAAGACAAACAATGGTACTTACACTGCAGACTCAGTAGTCGTCAATGCCGGTGCACACTCTCTGTTCATTGCGAAGCAAATGGGATACGGTCTGGACTATGCCACACTTCCAATGGCGGGATCTTTTTACATGACGAACCAGACCATGCTGAACGGAAAAGTCTATATGGTACAAAACCCGAAACTTCCCTTTGCAGCACTGCATGGCGACCCGGATATTTTGGAAAATGGTCTCACACGTTTTGGTCCTACTGCACTGGTCATACCTAAACTGGAAAGATTTAAACCGGGAACCTATCTTGACTTTTGGAAAACACTGAATTTTGATGCCAATATTGTCACCATATTTTGGGATCTTCTGAAAGATTATGATATTAGAAGATACATCTTTAGAAACTTCCTCTTTGAAGTACCCTACTTCAATAAAAGACTCTTTGTAAAAGATGCAAGAAAGATCGTACCTTCTCTCTCTGTAGATGACATCCATTATGCCAAAGGTTTTGGCGGGGTTCGTCCGCAGGTTCTGGACAAAAAAGAGCGTAAACTCATGCTGGGAGAAGCTTCTATAAACACCGGCGAAGGGATTATGTTCAATATGACACCTTCACCGGGAGCAACAAGCTGTCTTGGTAATGCAAAAAGAGATGTGATCAATCTTTGTAATTTCCTTGGAAAAACGTTTGACAAAGAGAAATTTGAACATGAACTGGTGGAAGAGAACTTGACACAAAGCCAGATCGATCAGAAACTCCAGGCCAAGTATGTATCTGAAATTCGTGCAGAGATCCATGAGCACGAAGAGAAGTATTTCCAGAATGTCAATGAAGGACATGAACTGCCTAGTTACTGGGAAAAACCTTACTCTCCTTGGAGAAACAAACGTGATCACTGGTCTATGTAGATGAGTGCTTTTTCCATTCAACTCATCAACGGATGTCTTGAATCAGACATTGAACAGGAAGACAAAAATGCCTTTCAAGCCCTGCAGCAGCTAGGTGCCATAGAAGAGGTGAATGGACTCTGGACACTTAACTCTCTCTACCGTGCCGGTCGCCTTTACATTGGTAAAGACGGCAGAGGCTATGTGGAAGCAGAATTCAAAGAGCAGAAAGACCTGCTGATAGAACCTGACCACTTGGGCGATGCCAAACACGGGGATGTAGTCGTTGCCAAACGTATCATCGCCAGACGCGGGCGAGCAAGCGGAAAAGTCGTACTTGTCATTACCAAAGCCCACCTCTTCACGATTGCCTATACCCACAGAGATGCACAGGGGAACTTTTCCATACTCAACATTCGAACAGGTGAACCGACCCATGCTGTCATGGAAGGTATGGACCTTAAAGCCTTTAAACTCGGAACCGTACTTAAAGTAAATGTTGATGATGATAAAGTCCTGGAAGTGTTTGGGCATTTGGCTGACCCAAAAGTAGATGAAAAGATCTCTCTGGCACTGTATGACCGGCAGGATGAATTTCCTCCGGAATGTTTGAAAGATGCTTTGGATGTAGAGAAAGAAGTTGATAGAAGTGAACATCCTGACCGTGTAGACCTGACCCATCTTGATTTCTGTACCATTGACCCTGTCACTGCAAAAGATTTTGATGATGCCATCTATTTTGACCTGGAAACCTATACCCTGTATGTGGCTATAGCCGATGTATCCCACTATGTACCCTACTTCTGCAACATTGACAAAGAGGCGAAAAAACGGGGTTTCACCACCTATCTACCACACAAATCTTTCCCTATGCTCCCCAGAGAGTTGAGTGAGAATATCTGTTCACTCAAACCCAAAGTGGACAGGCTGGCATTTGTCTCCAAGATCGAACTTGACAAGGCTACATTAAAGCCCTTGAACGAAGAGTTTTTTGAAGCCATCATCCACTCCAAACACCGTTTTAATTATGAAAATATAGACAATATACTGGAGTATGGATCTGAAAATGTAGAAGAAACGGTCAGTACAATATTGAAATGGCTACTGCCTCTGCAAAAGATCACTGAAAGACTGCACACTGAAAGACTCAAACACGGTTTTGACTTTAGAAGCGAAGAGACCAAACTCACTAT
>CAZCBU010000311.1:0-5897 GCA_964496995.1 uncultured Sulfurovum sp. | reverse complement strand
TAAACATTACTATTCCCTGGCAATTATTGCAATGTACTCTACACTCAATAAATTGTGCACAGTAGACAGTAATTTCCAGTACCATAAGTATGCCTTTAAAATAGAAGAGTACAAAACCTCACCTCCCCTATAACCGTAGGGTGTGCAATAGCACACCAAACAATAAAACCTGCATAAAATAAAACATTTGCCGAAAGGCTTTTATAATTTACAAAACGGTGCATAGGGCACCCCAAGGGCATTTCCTTCGGGCAAACACCCCTACGCACAACCGTATAAACAAGGATACACCATGACTATCAGATCACTCAGCCTCATCACGGCAACACTATTACTTACAACAAACATACATGCAGCAGAAGACATAGGGGAGATCACCGTTGTCTCTGCCAACAAAACAGCACAATCCATCTCAGAGACCACTTCAGACATTACGGTCATCACAGCTGAAGACATAGAAGAGAAAGGGTATCAGACTGTAGCACAAGCTCTGGAACAACAAGCAGGTATTATAATTTCAAATAGTGGAGGTATGGGACAGCCTACTTCTATTTTTACAAGAGGTATGGATGGAGGGCAGACACTTATACTACTCGACGGCATGAGACTCAATGATCCAAGTACAACCAATGGTGCAGCACACCTAGAGAGCCTTACTACAGCAAATATTGAACAAATAGAGATCATTAAAGGTGGTCAAAGTTCTATTTGGGGATCCAATGCTTCTGCTGGTGTCATCAACATCATTACAAAAACACCTAAAGATGGAACCCATGGTTCCGCCACAGTAGGATACGGAAGCTACAATACAAAAGAGATCTCAGCCGATGTTGCCTACAAAGATGAAAAATTTACAGCACAGGCAATGGGTTCTTATTTAAAAACAGACGGATTTTCAGCACTTGCACCAAGAGATGCAGAATCAGATGCCTATGAGAACAAAACCTATAATCTCAAACTAGGTTATATTTTTAATGAAAACAATAAAATAAACCTAAGTTTTAATCATATTGAAACCGATACCCAATATGATGGGACAGATGCTACGTATACTCCTGATCCAAATGACCCTACAAGCTACGTCACTTCAGAACAAACTAACTATGCAATGGATTACTATTTTACCTATGACAATTACAGTGCAACACTCAATGCAAGTAAAGGGGAATATACTAGAAAAGATTACTATAACGGACAGGGACCAACACTCTATAATGCTTCTACAGCAGAATATTCACTTATCAATGCATACACTTACACACAAGGAAAAGCTATCTTAGGTTTTGAATACAAAGAGATAGAAGATGAACTTTCACTATCTGCACAATCTTCATATATTAATAAAGCTGTCTTTTTCTCAAACCTTTACCATATATCAGATGACACACTGTTGGAAACAAACCTCAGATACGATGACTATGATACCTTTAGCAGTAAAACCACCTATAAAATAGGTCTAAGTCATGACCATGCTTTTCTTGAAGGCTTCAAAACATCTGCAAACTATTATACCTCTTACGATGCGCCCACCATCTACCAGTATGCCCCATCTACTTTCGTAAGAACAAATCCTGACCTTAAACCAAGTTACACAAAAGGATTTGACCTTACAGCAAGCTACAAAAAGCTTATTTCTATTACATACTTTAACAATAAAGTAGAAGATTATATTGACTATGAAAGTGCTGCAATTTGGGGGAATCCAGGACAATATATTAATGTAGATGGAGAATCCAAGTTTGAAGGTATTGAACTCTCAGGTGCCTACACGTTTGATCCTTACAATATTATATTATCTGGAAACTATACACATCTTATCAAAGCTGAAAAATACGATGGCACTGATTTCTTAAGAAGACCAAAAGATCTTTTAAATGTTTCTCTTGATTATTACACAGAGAACAATATGCATTTTGGCGTCAATACACAATATGTGGGAGACAGAACAGACAGTGCTTTTGACCCAGTAACTTATACACAGACAGAAGTACAAACAGGAAACTACACCCTCTGGAACCTAAACTTCGGAGCCAAACTCGCAGAAGATCTTGACCTGACCCTCAATGCAAGAAACATCTTCGATAAAGAGTATCAGTCTGTGTATGGGTATGCAACAGAAGGTGCATCACTCTATGCAAAAGTGAAATACAGCTTCTAAACCGTAGGTCGGGATGCCCTCATCCCGACTTCCAAATTGAATACACAACATAAAGTTTCATCTCATGCAAATTTATGTCGGGATGAGGGCATCCCGACCTACAAATAAGGTACAATATACTTATGTTAACAATACTCCCTAAATGGTTCATCCGGTACAAGTTCTTCAACTCACTCTTTTTAGGACTGAGTGTCGGTGCCATTTTTACACTCTATGCACCATTGGAACCGTCCATTTACTCTCTGGGTGGTGTCTTTTTGGCATTGGCTATGCTGGGTGTTGCCAGACTTTATAACCATATACTCAATGCCAAATGGTTTTTTCGCATCTCACTTTTTGTAGAACTGGTATTGTTGGGAGCGATACTCTATTTTCTCTATCACTCCTATAGCTACCAAACTGCACTGCTCATGTATATAGGATACCAGATCACCTTTGTATTCGGTTCCTACCTTGTAAGAGCAGAAACACTGCTGCTTAAAACCGATATTCTCTTGACAAAACTAGATACAGCCAAACAGTTGGGATATCTTCTTGGAATGGGGATCTCATACATCTTTTATAAGCTCTTAAATCTATATAATATAGAAAACAATCAAACTCAGGTATATGACCTGCACTTTTTACTTTTAGCGGTTGAAATGATTGTGATTTTATTAATTATTAAGAGTTTCCGTAGGGTGCGTTTCCCAACGCACCAAGAATTCAATTGAAAATAAATATTTGAAATAGAATGATATGCGTATTTAAAGGTGCGTTAGGAAACGCACCCTACGCTAATCATGATAATCAATGGTCCCATAATCGCCGGCATAAGAACCGTCTCTAACCCAATGTCTGAAATGCACATAATCCAGTGCATCACCCTCCACATAGACCGGAATGCCGATCCTCGCCCATTTGAACATACGCTGTGCAAAACCGTTTTTCATCCGTATGCACCCATGTGATGCCGGTCCTTTTTTAGGCACATGTCCAAGATGCATGGCAATGCCACTGTTACTAAGCCGTAACATATAGTTCATCTTTGCACCACCGTCAGGCTTTGGCCAGAGGTTTGACTTATGGTAACGTTTCTTCTGCAAGATGCGGTACTCCCCGGGTGGTGTGTCTCTTCCCATCACTCCCGAAGAGATACGCCCTTCAAAAGCAACAAAGCCGTCTTCAATGGCATAAGCCATCTGTTCAGAAAGATCAACAACGATCTCTTTGTAGGCAAAAAGAGGTGTAGCCATTAGCAATAGAAAAATAAACTTTATAACTTTTTTGAAATGATTCATCTATTTACCCTCTTCATTATTGAAATCATTTTATCAAAATTGCTCTTAACTATATATTGACAACCTGTTAACAGTGACTAACACATGGATATAGTGGGATTGAACACAATTGATCATTCAAAAACTGTTAACCTTTGTTAACCAATTATCATTTCATAGCCTTTTTCATACAACAAATGATAACAATTAGGTAATTTTCAGGCATAAAAACAAAAGAAAATCATACAGCTATACTTGAAATATGCCCTAATATAGGGGCTTTGTTAACATTTCGTTATTTATTTATTAATTTTTACACCAAAAACCTTGACATTCAAGATAAATCAATGTTATAATTCGTCATCTTAAAAATAACAAGGAGATATTATGAAAAATATCGTTTTATCAGCAGTAGCTGTATTAGCAATGAGTTCGTTCGCAGTAGCAGGAGGAGATATCGCTCCAGTAGAAGAGCCGGTAGTAGTACCTGAGCCAGTTGTAACAGATGCAGGATTCTATCTTGGTCTTGGTTATGGTTGGAATGGTATTGAAATCACTGATGGCACATATGCTGATCCAGCAGATGAGAACTTTGGTGCAATCATGATCGATGCTGGTTATAAATTCAACCAGTATGTAGCAGTTGAAGGTAGATACTGGTTTGGTCTAGGTTCATCAAATGATCTTGGTTGGAGAGGACTTGATTCTTCTGTTGAAGCTGATTCATGGGGAATTTACGTAAAACCAATGTACCCAGTGACAGATGCATTTGACGTCTATGCACTACTTGGTTATGGGGGAACTGATCTTTCAGTAGAAGATATTCTTGCTCCAGGAGTAACAACTGATTTTGATGCTAGTGGTTTCTCTTGGGGTATAGGTGCATCTTATGCATTTACAGATAATGTAAGCCTATTTATTGACTATACATCAATCATAACTGATGAAGGTATAGACCTTGCTGGTTTTGCACTAGCTGAAGACCTATCTGTAGATAATATTAACTTTGGTGTTAACTACCAGTTCTAAGAAACACCTTACTACTAAGCCTTTTGGCTTGGTAGAACCTTTTTTAACAATTCCCTCTTTTTTTTAATCTCTTTTATTTTTCTTATTACACTAAAAAATTTCCTATCTATTTATGATGTGACTTGATGTAATGAATTATATGTTATTTGTATTTTTTGGTGCGTTGGGAAACGCACCCTACAAAATTTAAAGACAATTACAAATTTACAATAAACCACAATGTATGTAGGGTGCGTTTCCCAACGCACCTTAAACAAACACCCCCCTATAAAAATTCAAAATCCATATCCAAAATATGACAATTTGACATATTATAAATCATACATCTGACTATCGGTTATACTTTGGAATGGCAAATTACAAACGACTTTTTTTAGCAGGACACAGCTACTATATTACCATCGTTACACATGGGCGTGAAGCAATTCTCGTAGACAATATTGCATTATTACGTGAAAGCTTTCAAGAGAGTAAATACCATTACAACTACAGCATAGATGCCATTGTCATTTTACCCGATCATATTCATATGATCATCACACCGGAAAATGCTAATGAATATCCAAAGATCATCCATGCGATTAAATACAATTTTTCAAAACGGTATCAGAATAATGATCTTATGCAATCTTCAAGCCGATACCAAAGAAAGATAAGAGCGGTTTGGCAAAAAAGATATTATGAACATACCATTAGAAATGAGAAGGATTATTTCAGATGCATGGAATACATTCAGAACAACCCCATGAAACACAATTATATAGAAAATGGAGAAGCATGGGAATATTTGTTTGCACCGTAAATTTTTTGGATATAAGGGTTTTATTTCCAATTGGATTTTTGGTGCGTTGGGAAACGCACCCTACATCTGTTTTTATGATGTGATTTATTATAATTGAATATCGTAGGGTGCGTTTCCCAACGCACCGAATATATCATATGCAATAAAAATCACAACCTCTCAGGCATCTCATCTTTAAAAGCGATCTCTTCCGCTTTGGCAAGGATATCAAGTGCGCCCTCGGCGATCATAGCTTCTGCCAACTGCTCTCCAAGAAGATCACAGCCATTAACAGTCGATGTCAGTTCTTTATGCATGATGTTTGTACCATTAGGGAAACCAAGCATTGCTTTGACAGTAATTTTATCACCAGAGATAACAGCATTCACAGCCACAGGAGCAGAACATCCTGCTCCGATCTTTGAAACAAAATCGCGTTCCAGTTTGGTACAGATAAAAGAGTGTTCATCATTTAAAGTCATCGCTATCTCTCTTACACTGTCATCAGAAGATACGATCTCAATACCCAGTGCAGCCTGCCCCATAGGTGGGATGAAAAAATCCAGTTTTTCTACAAAAGGAATGTCTTTAAGCAGGTCAAGTCTGTGTAATCCGATATATGCCAGTATAATGGCATCATACTGCCCTTCCTTGAGCTTTCTAAGGCGTG
>CAZCBU010000310.1:0-3958 GCA_964496995.1 uncultured Sulfurovum sp. | reverse complement strand
GAGATATTTTTGGGTAGAAAGCAGTGTCCGGTCATTCATGAAACGTTGTGCCATAGCTCTTTGGCGTGTGTTTGGAGAATTCAGATAGTCTGCAAATCTTCCTTTTGCCTGTTCCGGTGAGAGTGCCTGATTGTATTTTCCCGATAGCACCCCGCCTGCGAGTGGAGAATAGGGCAGCAGTGAAATATTCTCCGCTTGACACAAAGTACTCAATTCATCCAGAAATCTTCGGTTGAGCAGAGAAAAGTTGTTTTGAATGGATTCAAAACGTGCAACTTTTTCATATTTTGAAGTCATAAGTGCTTTTGAAGTTCCGTAAGCTGTATCGTTTGAAGTACCGATATATCTTACTTTCCCGGCTTTGACCAGTCTGTCAAAAGCTTCAAGTGATTCTGCTATGGGTACAACCGTATCCGGCCAGTGCA
Source organism: uncultured Sulfurovum sp. (assembly GCA_964496995.1). Classification (GTDB taxonomy): domain Bacteria; phylum Campylobacterota; class Campylobacteria; order Campylobacterales; family Sulfurovaceae; genus Sulfurovum. The sequence continues at coordinate 3,533 of CAZCBU010000310.1, read as the reverse complement.
TCTGGTAAAGGTCTATGTAGTCAGTTTTGAGTTTTTTCAAAGATCCTTCTACCGCACGTTCAATATGAAACCGGTCAATAGCGGTCATACCATGCCGGATGGGAGGCACGAACCAGCCGCTAGCCGCACCGGCAACCTTGCTTGCCAGAATGATCGAGTCACGCTCTTTTGTCTGCATCCATTCACCGACCCACTCTTCAGTAATACCTGCAAGTTCAGCTTTTGGCGGTACAGGGTAAAGTTCTGCCGTGTCATAAAAATTGACACCATGCTCATAGGCTTTGTCCATGATCCTGAATGCTTCTTTTTTATCACACTGTGTACCAAAAGTCATCGTCCCCATGCAGATCGGGGAGACCCTGAGTCCGGTTTTACCTATGTATCTGTGTTCCATAATGATCCTTCATTTTTCTCTATAATATTATCATATCCAAATAAGTTTTTCTCATCAAGTTCTTAGCCAATAAATATGATTTGGATATAATGAACTATATTTTTTATGAGGCTGAAAAATGAAAACAGTAAAGAGCATATTACTTTTAAGTACTTATCTAATGATGACAGGATGTGCAACACCAAATGCTGTCAAAGAAGATTCAAAAGTTGCCTGGGAAGGTACTAAAGATGTTTCGGGTGATGTATGGGAAGGCACCAAGAAAGTGACAAATGACACATGGCAGGGTACAAAAAAAGTTGTACATGATGTGACAAACTGATAGATGCAAGACCGATATGTAGCTGATGTAGGGGACTTTGGAAAATTCCAGCTTTTTCGTTATTTATTCAACAATGATGAAAGTCCACTCAACGGTAAAGAACTTTCCCAGATCTGGTTTATGCATGCAGGTGAGGGTGAAGAGAACAATGACGGAAGGCATATAGACTATTTTGAGCGTATGGTCGGTACCGATGAGTACCTGGAGCACTCTTTGCTTGATGTCATCATGCGGGACAAACGTGAAGTGACAGAGTTGGAGAATCTTAAACTTTTGAAAAATGCAAAGTTTTTTTATGAAGAGGTTCCAAAAGCACTTGAAGACCGCTACCTCTGGCTCAATATGGCATTGACCTTCTCAAATAAAAGCCAGATCGTTGCTGTAGCACCGGATAATGGTATGGCTTTAAAATGTAATAGAAGTAAGAAGTGTTTTGATCTGCTTACTTTAGAGAAGCACTACAGTCAGAAAGTACAGCCGCATAAATATATTTTTGCAGATGAAGTGAGTTATTTTTACCATTTGCCATACCTTGAAGTCTGCATTGTCTACCAGCATTTAAGCCGCTGTTTCTCGCATGATGAGCAGATACTCTCTTTGAAAAATTCACTTCAAAACAGCTACCGGCATGTTCTGGCGGTCAAACACAAACCTTATTCTCCACGGGTATTCTTCTTTTTATCCAAATCGCAGGTGATCCATGAAAGTCTTGAATTACGACTTCAGAGATTTAGCACAGAACATGATGAATTTTGGCAACTTTTTTAATATTATTACTCCACTTTGTTTACCTTATTAGTATAAGATATGTGTACCTCTAAATAACAGGAGTACACATGGAGAACCGAAATTTTTTAACTATTACACTTTTAGTTTCAGCCTTGGCGTTCAATCCGCTGTCTGCAACAGAGATCAATACCTATGAAACAAACAGTCAAAGACAGATCAATTCTGTCTCGAGCAATATTGCTTCTATACTTCACAAAAGAGGCCTCGATGAAGATGTCTCTCATGCATTCTCACAGGATCTTGTAGAAGATGAAGAACTATTTACAGCAATGCTCAGCAATTTTTTGATCCATTATCCGGATATCAGTCATGAAGAGGTATTTGAACATTTAAGTACAGCAGCACTGCATAGACAAAATGTGCAATTTGATTCTTATGACCATCTTGTCAATATGGCTTCAAAGATACAGGGAAAAGTTTTGAATGAAAGAGCATTGGATCAATTGCGTAGCATTTCAAAATTAAATCAGATGATAGCCTGATCCCCAAGGATTAACATACCATTTACTATAGAAAGATACAATCGTATCAACTTACATTACTAAAGGATACACTTTGAAAAAAACAACACTGTTAATGATAGCTTCGGCTTCAATGTTACTTGCCGCACCTGCTGTGGACACGACTGCTACAAATAATGCTCCGCAAAAAGGTATGTTCATCATGGCAAAAGGCCAGGGTGGCGATATGAATATGAAAAACTGCAAATGTAAAATGCCTCAAAAAGGACAATGCAGAAGCGGTAATAAAATGCAAAAGAAAATGATGAAACAAAAAATGAAGATGAACTCTCCATTTCTCATTAAACATGGTCTTCCACACTTGACAAAAATGATCATGCCATATATGAACGACCCGGCATTCAATTTGACAGCTGAGCAGAAACAGCAGTTGGCAAAAGTAAGACAAACAACAATGTCTGCCATTATGGAAGCAAAACCAAAAGTAATGGCTCTTAGAAAAGAGATCGTAAGATCAAGTCAGGCTGGTGTCAGTCCAGACAAACTAAAAGACAAAGTAGCTGAACTTGCTTTACTTGAAGCAGCAGCAACAATGACGCACTTGAAATGTATAGAATCCACAAAAGCGATCTTGACTAAAGATCAAATGTATTTTTTGCTTACAAACAAAAATAAAAAGATGAATCATGGTCAAAAGAAAATGATGCGTGGTAAAGGTCAACCAAAAATGATGATGAAAATGAAACAACAACAGTCCATGAAATGTGCACAAGGAAAATGTGGCCAGGGAATGGGTAAATAATCTTAGTTCGTTCTAACGTTAGATAAAAGGAGTAAGAGATAGCATTTCTCTTACTCCTTTCTTTAATATACTATTTGGTTAACATAATATAAATTCTATTAAAAAGGTGTATCTCTTCTACCACTTACAATTATGCATCACTTTTCCTGTTTATGAAAAGTGATTTTCCAAGTGATAAATGAGTTATTAAAAAAACAGGATCTGTCCACTTATTTATCTTTTGTAAAAAAGAAATTTTTTTTATGACTTCTTGCTATTACAAAATCGAACTCTTCCGGATCATTAATCAAAAGAGAAATTCCAAATCTTTATTTTTTCTTTTATCTTTAAATCTTTTGGATCTAAAATCTCAAAAATCAATAATTCAAAATCTATTATCTATGTTTTTATATAAAACCATATTTCTAAATTTCCAACTTCAAAATATTATCTAGAATTTCTACATAGATATTATTGATCGCTTCTATTGAATTTTTTTTTGCTATTAGAGATTTTAAATTTTCTACAGATGATCTAAAGTGAATATTTATATTTATATTCCTTCCCCCTCCATTCCGGAAATAAGTTAAAATATTAATATTTAAAAATATATAAAAAGCCTATTCTAACCAATATCACTCTCTTGGACAGAGAAGTTAGATAATATCTTTCCAAATAGCGTATTTATGGGGTCTACATGGTATATTAAGAACAAGTGTTCTTTTAAATAACTTTCTCCTTCAATATAAATGAACAAGCGTTCTTATTGATCGGGTTCCCTAATAT
>CAZCBU010000309.1:0-4080 GCA_964496995.1 uncultured Sulfurovum sp. | reverse complement strand
TTCCAAAGGTGGTTTTCCCACAACTGTAGCAGCAAAAACAGGCTCTTTTTTCATGGTAACTGTTTCTACTTCCATTACAGGGAAAGGCTCCTTAAGTGTATAATACCCAGTATGATCACCAAACGGCCCTTCTATCTCCGTCAATTCAGGATCCACAAACCCTTCTATGACAATATCCACATCACGGGGAATATAGATATCATTGGTTATTGATTTCACCAGTTGGGCATTTTTATTGCGCACAAAACCGTAGAGAAGCATCTCGAACATCCCATGAGGCATCGGAGCCTGACCACACCAAATGTATAGAGGGTCACCACCGATGGCAACGGTCACAGGCATCTTCTTACCGGCTTTCTGGTACTGGTCAAAAAAGTGTGAGGCATCTTTATGGATTTGCCAGTGCATCCCCAGTCTGTTCTTGTCATACTGCTGAAGTCTGTACATCCCAAGGTTCTGCATCTCTCCATCCAGACTCTGTGTATAGACCTGCCCCATAGTAATGAATGGTCCGCCATCCTCTTCCCATGTTTTTAAGATCGGCAGTCTGTCAAGATCGACCTTTTCTTTGGGAATGATCACTTCCTGACACTCACCTTTAAAACCAAGTCGTTTGGGAAATACATTCTTAAGCGAAAAGAGTTTAGGGATCATTGCCAGTTTGGCTTTAAAAGTCTTAGGTGGTTTGAGTTTTAAAAGTTCTTCTATACCTTCTGCCACATCATCCGGGTGTTTCCCAAAAATATCTTCTGTCAGCTGCTTATTGGCAAAGATATTCATTAACACAGGCATATCATATTCTAACCCTTTGGCTTTGTTAACAGGTTTGGTAAAAAGCAGTGGTCTTGAGTCTTCTTTTTTCACTTCCACGTATGCCATATGAGGGATCTCAAGATCCACATCGAGAGGTTCGTCTATTATTTTTAAATTTCCATTCTCTTTAAGCCACTGTACTACATTCTGCATATTTTAAAAAACCTTTTTTAAGTTATTATTAATAGAGGAAATTATAACTAAAAATGCATTATTTTTGGAGTTGTACTATAAAGAAAAAAATATTAAATGGTTAATACTTTTAATAATTAAATAACCAAATATTAACCAATATTTAACCAATGACTACAAATTTAAGACAGTATTTTAATATTATTTGATAGAATAATTTATAAAAATCAATTTCTGGGGAGACAAAATGATGAAACGTATATTTATGTATATACTGATGGCCTTAACTTTAGCAGGCTGTACAACCAAAGAGGACTTTGTTTTATTTCACGACACCAATGTAAGCCAACCGCAAGCACACAGATCTGTTGTAGATATAAGTAAAGCACCAAGATATGAGTACAAGATACAACCTCATGACAGAATATCTATTACAATGTACAACCATCCTGAATTAGGTACGAACAGTGTTCAGAGTCAAAAGCAGGATCTAAGCGGTATATTGGTCAATTCAGCAGGAAATGTCAGATTGCCACTTATCAAATCCATACATGTTGCAGGCCTTTCACAAACTCAAGCACAAAAAAAGATCGAAAAAGCTTACAGTGCGTATCTTGAAGATGCCGAACTCAATCTAGAAGTATTGAATAAAAGAGCCTACATTCTGGGAGAAGTTAATAAGCCTGGTGAAATAAGACTCTTTAACGAAAAAACCTCACTTATACAACTCATCGCTAAAGCAGGTGACTTAAAAGATACCGCCAATAGACATGCTATTGTTGTTTTGAAGAACAGAGGTAACAAGATCTATACAGAAACGGTCAGCCTGACAGGTGTAAACTCAATCCGATTGGCAACTTTAATGATCTATCCTAATGATGTGGTCTATGTAGCACCAAATAATATCAAATCTATCAATGTCGGTATCAATGAGCTTAATCCGAGTCTTAGATTAGTAGGTCAGATCATACAGCCTATCGCTTCTGTTAAATACTTAACAGACTAAAGAAGACAGATGAAGCAGACCACTATTGACAGAGTAAACAACAAACTCACTGACGATGAGATCGATGTAGGTGAATTATTCAAAGCGCTTCTTCAATATAAATGGTCTATTCTTATTATGGGGCTTATTGCCCTATTAATTGCTGCATTCTATCTCTATTTTAAAATTCCCTTATATAGCTCCCAAGCACTTATAGAAGTTAAATCTGGGACAAAACAGAGTATGCCGAGTGGTGACCTGATCGGTAGTGCTTTTTCAAATTTCGGCAGTGAAAAAGTTGGCAAAGAGATAGAAATACTGAAAACTTTCCATATCAATAGCCTGGCACTTGACAAAGTAAATTATTATACACGCTACTATAGAGAAGAAGGTTTTAGAAAAATTGAACTTTATAAAAACACTCCTGTAGAAATAACAAATGTTACTGTCTTGGATAGACATATTATTGGATATTTTATTAAAATAATTCCTGTAGAAAATGGCTATCATCTTCAAATAGAGTATCCTCTTAAACGAAAAATAGAGTATTTTTTGTCCAACAAAGAGCTACTAAAGTTTGATGATAAGAAATTATATCACTATAATGAGCATGTTAAAAATAAATATTTTGAATTTACTCTTCAGAAAAAAGGCACTATAGATCAAACACTTTATTTCGTTTTAAAAACAGAAAAAAGAAAAATATACCAGAATATCGTAGGTAAACTGAATATTACACAACTTAATCCTGATGCACCATTGATCAATATTGTATATCAGGATACAATTCGTGCAAGAGCTGATGCCTATGTCGATGCTTTGGCTGAGAGCTTTATTCTTCAAAGTGTGGCAGAAAAAAGTAAGCGTAATGACAGGATCATAGAATTTATCAACAAGCAACTTGATGAGATGAAAAGAAAACTTGATGACTCCGAAGAGAAACTGGAAAAATACAGAATAGAACATCAAGCGATAGAACCAACTTTGCAGGGACGGACTTATATTACAGAACTTACCAAAATAGATATAGAACTCTCACAAAATGAACTAAAAGAAGTATTGATCCAGGATATTCTCAAATTTACAAAAGAAAATAAAGACCTTGAAGCACTTGCCCCCTATTTGATACAGTTAAATGATCAGTCAACTATCGCTCTTATTACCAAGCTGCAGGAAGCACAGATAAAAAAAGTAGGTATACGAACCCAATACTCAGAAAGACATCCGGGGTATCTTGCTGCACTGAAAGAAATTCAAATCATAAAAAAGAAGATCATTCTGAATATCAGGAATTTAAGATCCAGTATGACACATAGAAATGATAATCTTAAAGAATTAAAAAAATCTTATGAAGAAAAATTAAGATCCATACCAACTAAAGAGAGAACACTTATCAATCTCAAACGTGATTACGAAGTCAGTTCTCAAACCTATAACTATCTTCTTAAGAAAAAATCTGAAAATGAAATGATCAAGGTGGCTATACTTTCTGATTACAGGGTCATTGATCATGCCTACAGTGGAAGCCGTCCGGTGGGACTTAAATCTTCAGTTACTTTTATTATCGCCCTCTTCCTCGGTCTAATACTGGGTATAGTACAGGCTCTAATACGACATTTTTTAAATGATAAGATACAAAATAGAAAAGACATTGAAAACCTTACTACTATACCAATTTACGGTATTCTGCCAACATTGAAACAAAAAGTCCTAAAGCTTGAAGTTTTCAAAGATCCGAAATCACCTTTTGCAGAAAGTTATCGAAGTTTACGTACAAACTTACAATTTTCTCGAAAAGAAGGTCAATGTAATGTTATTCTAGTCACTTCCACAATCGCAGGAGAAGGGAAAAGTACAACAGCAGCAAATTTGGGTGCGATCTTTCAAATGGCCGGCTATAGATCCATTGTGATCAATATGGACCTCAGAAAACCCACACTTCACCACTATTTCAATGTAAGTAACACTAAAGGAATGAGCACCTATTTAAGTGGGAAAAGCACTGTTTCCGAAGTAATCCAACCAACCCATTATGAGAAACTGGATGTAATTGCCTCTGGCCCTATCCCTCCTAATCCTTCAGAACTTATCCTCACAGATAAACTTGACATACTCATTAATGAGTTAAAAGAGATCTATGACTATATTTT
>CAZCBU010000308.1:0-3048 GCA_964496995.1 uncultured Sulfurovum sp. | reverse complement strand
TCTTTGAATCCCGCTTCTTCAACAGCAGCGAGAATGGTCGGTTTGAGGTTAAAATCTGTAAATGTCATAGTATGTCTTTGTATTGAAATGGTCGGTGTTGAATTTGTCTTGCTTCGATTAGAAAAGTTTCTAACGGTATGTAAGAGGCGTAAAACCCTGTTTTATGCAACCGATACCAAACTTGTCACACGTTATTGTTCGTGGAAAATAGAGGAGATGAAGTTCATCTCAAATAAGGAGTTTAGTACACTCTTGCAGAAAAGTTCGGAATTATAGCAGGTTTTTGAAGAAAAAGATAGAGGTAAGCCCCAAAAGAGCTTTCTTTGTACATTGCATGAGTTTCCACTTTAGGATTTGGGGTATCTTTTGAGGAGAGAACTATGGTAAAATAGAGAAAGCCTGCCAAGCATTTATCTTAAAGGAGGGCAAGTGAATGAGAAGATTACATCTGTTTTTCATCTTTGCGCTTCTTCTTTTGGCAATGATCGGCTATAAAACATATGAACAGTATGAACGTATTACAAAAACCCAAAATCTTATTATCCAAAATGAAAGCCGGGCACTTGGGAATTTTATTGCAGCATTCAGGCAAACCTATCAGGATGTTTTTTTACGACACAATATAGAAGTCACGGATAAAACCCTTCATCTGTTACCGGTGAAAACAACACGTGAGATCAGTGAAAGGTTCTCACACAGTCTTCAGGGGGATATTGTAGTAAGAACGGTTTCTGACAGACCCAGAAATCCGGAAAATATGGCAAATCCTTTTGAAATGGAGATGATCACATATTTCAAGAGTCATCCCGAGGTGAAAGAGAAATTTACCCAATCCGGAGACCACTACTACTATACAAAACCGCTTTATATTAAAAAGTCCTGTCTGAAATGTCATGGAAAACGTGAAGATACAATCCCGAGTATTCGTCAGAAATATGATCTGGCATACAACTATAAAGAGGGTGAGCTTCGTGGGCTGGTCAATATTTCGATCAAAGAACATACCTTTTTCAATATGCTTTATCATGATTTCAGAAATACAGTTTTAACAACGGTTATCATTTATATCTTCTTTCTGACATTTATCTATGTATTGCTTCAAAAAGTACAAAACCATGAAGAGAAATACCGGGAACAATTGGAGAGAGAGATCAAAGAGAAGACTTTGGAGATAGAAAAACAGAAAGATACGTTCGTGACACTTTTTGAGAAGTCTTCAGACGGTATTTTGATTATGCGTGGCAGAAAGATCATAGAGTGTAATGAAAAAGCTGTTCAAATGTTCGGATATACGGATAAAAAGACTTTTCTGTCTGAGACGATAAAATCGTTTGCACCACAGTTTCAGCCTGATGGACAACTGTCACTCAAGAAAGTACGCCAAGTAGTCAGACTTGCCAAAAAGTATAACGGATATCAGTTTGAATGGCAGAATAAAAAAGCTGATGGAGAACTCTTCCTTGGAGAGGTAACATTGACACCGATCATCCTGGATAATGAAAAGGTGTTTCATATTGTTATCCGTGATATTTCAGAAAAGAAAAAAGCACAGGAAAAACTAATAGAGCAGAAGAATATTCTGCACTATCAGGCACATCATGATGCTTTAACAGGTCTACCCAATAGGATACTCTTCAATGACAGGCTTGAACATGGCATCAAACGGGCAAAACGCAACGGCAGTATGCTGGCACTGCTTTTTGTTGACCTGGATCACTTTAAGAAGATCAATGATTCTCTGGGGCACCATATCGGGGATAAGGTGCTGAAAGTGGTTGCAGAACGTTTAAGAGAGGAGATACGCAAAGAGGATACACTGGCAAGGTTGGGAGGGGATGAATTTACGGTCATTTTTGAGGATATCGACAAGATACAGAAAGTCCAGAAACTTGCCCAAAAGATCGAAGATATCATTGCTGAACCGATGCATATTGAAGGGCATACACTTTATATCAGTGGAAGTATAGGGATCAGTATCTATCCAGAGGATGGTAAAAAACCTCAAGACCTTGTCAAGTATGCGGATGCTGCAATGTATAGAGCTAAAGATGAGGGGAGGAACAATTACCAGTTCTACTCCAAGGAGATGACAACACTGGCATTTCAGCGTCTTGTTATGGAGTCCAGTATGCGTCAGGCGCTGGAGAAGGATGAGTTCAGACTCTATTATCAGCCTCAGTTCGATACAAAAAGTGGAAAAATGGTGGGTGTGGAAGCACTGATACGCTGGGAACATCCGACATTCGGGCTTTTACCTCCCGGTAAGTTTATTCCGTTGGCAGAAGAGAGTAATCTGATCGTAGAGATAGACAGATGGGTGATGAACACAGCGATGCAGCAGTTATCTCAATGGTATAAAAAAGGGTACCTCCCCGGTAATCTTGGATTGAACCTTTCTATGCGACAGCTTGGAAGCAGTGACTTTATGGATATATTGAAGCAGTGTATGAAGCGTACCGGATTTAAGCCTGTATGGCTTGAGCTGGAGGTAACGGAAAGTCAGGTGATGCAGAAGCCTGAAGAGAGTATTGTGAAACTGAAAGCACTGAGTGATATGGGGATCAAGATTGCGATTGATGATTTTGGGACGGGGTACTCCTCTCTTGCCTATCTGAAACGTCTACCTGTTTCAAAGTTGAAGATAGACCGCTCTTTTATCCGGGATATTCCGGAAAATAAAGAGGATGTTGCTATCGTTAAAGCGATCATTGCGTTGGCTGAAAGTCTTGGCATCGGCATTATTGCCGAAGGTGTGGAGACTAAAACGCAGAGTACTTTTCTAATGAAAAACCACTGTTATCTGATGCAAGGGTATTATTATGGAAGACCGGCTATTGCTGAGAAGATTGAAAAGTTATTTTTGAGGGAAACGTAATCTTAGGTACCGACGGCTATAGAATAGATCATATACGAGGGTAGTCGATACAACAAAAACTTTTAAAAAGGAGGAAGAATGAAAAAGTTTATGCCGATACCTAAGATATGGCGGAAGTATATCTAATTAAGATAAAATTAGTCTTAATTGAAAAAAGATATATGATATTTTAC
>CAZCBU010000307.1:0-6646 GCA_964496995.1 uncultured Sulfurovum sp. | reverse complement strand
AGTCCCAGCAGACAAATTTGATGGATGACATGCATAATATAAATCTTGGCTTGATGTATTATAGTGTCTACAGTCAATAGTGACTGTTTCTGGATAATTTGAACTTGCCAGTTTTTTCTCTGGTTTTACAACAACTTCACTATATTGATTATATACTTTTTTCCAAGTAATAGTAAAATTACTGGTTGTACCACTGAAGGTTATAATATCATTCAGTGAGGAACCTTCATAAATACCTTCATCAATATCATCTCCAATATCATCTCCAATCTTATCCTCTATGCTATCCACTATGCTATCAGTACTACATCCAGTTATCATTGCTACTACTATTGTTAATGCCAAAGTTGTTTTAACTATATTTCTCATTTTCCCTCATTTTTATTCTTTAATCTTTCTAAATGCTTTGCAGCACACCTCTTTCTCCTTATAAAACATATGAGTTTATCATATTAGAACTTTATTTTAAGATAGATTTTACTCAAATATCTAAGGAGGAAATTACTACTGAATTACAGAACACCGTATGAGATATTTTTTACTGAAGTTGCTAAAACATTAGCTGCTTAATTGAGGTGAAATTGCGTTAGTGATTAGAATAGGCGATTAGAATTGGCGTTTTAATAACAGTGAAAGTTAGTGGATTGTCTGTATTGACGGTGTATTGGGGGTTTATAATTGGTTGCGGGGATAGGATTTGAACCTACGACCTTCGGGTTATGAGCCCGACGAGCTACCAAACTGCTCTACCCCGCGACAGGGATTTTATAAGTCTTGTGACTTAATGGAGTGAGATTATAGCTTGAATAAATATATTCAAACTTAAATCCGAATGGATGGGGTAGAGGGATTCGAACCCCCGAATGCCAGTACCAAAAACTAGTGCCTTACCGCTTGGCGATACCCCAATCTTCACAAGCTAAACTGCTTATGTGGACGGCATTATAGCACCAAATATTTCTATTGTCAAGAGCTTTTTAGAAAAAATGTAAAAATTTTTATTTTTGAGGTATAATTGCATGAATTACTAATATTTTATAGGATAAAAAATGATCAACAACGCAATAGAAAGAGTTGAAAAAGCGATAGATGATATAAAACATGGGAAAATGGTCATCATGATGGATGATGAAGACAGAGAGAATGAAGGTGACCTTGTCTATGCAGCAACATTTTCAACAGCGGAGATGGTGAACTTTATGGCAAAAGAAGCCAGAGGGCTTATCTGTACACCTGTGACAAAAGAGATCGCGGCCAAACTGGATCTTTTGCCTATGGTAAGTAATAATGTATCGAACCATGAAACGGCATTCACGGTTTCTATAGACTCTGCAAATGCAACAACGGGTATTTCTGCGGATGAGAGAGATGACTGTATCTCCAAGCTTGCCAATCCTTTGACGGTAGCAGATGACTTTGTACGTCCGGGGCATATCTTTCCGCTTATTGCCAAAGATGGGGGTGTCTTGGTCAGAACAGGACATACAGAGGGGTCTGTTGATCTTTGTAAGCTCGCAGGGCTTGCACCGGCAGCAGTGATCTGTGAGATCATCAAAGATGACGGAAAAATGGCACGTATGGATGATCTTGAAATTTTTTCCAAAGAGCATGATATGACCATTGTTTACATTTCTGATATTGTGGAATACCGTCTGGCAAATGAAAAACTGGTCAAACGTGTGTTGCTGGAGGAGACTGAACTGAGAGGTACCAAAGTAGAGAGGATCGTTTATGAGGATCATTTGGAAAGAACCCACACGGTAATAAGATTTTACAAAGGCCATGAAACAGCCAATGTAAAGTTTCACAATATCGGTTCAGATATTGAATTGATCCTGGATGATAAACGTTTTGATGCACTCAATCACTCTATTGAGTACTTGAAAAAGAATGGCGGTGTTCTGGTTTTCCTTGATACCAAAGTCATTTCACATGAACAGGCAAAAGAATTTGGTGTAGGTGCACAGATACTTAAAGACCTGGGTATTAAGAATATTAACCTTCTTACGACCAATAAAGATACTGAGTTTGTAGGACTTGCAGGCTTTGGACTGGATGTGATAAGTAAGGTAGAAGTGGTTTAAAACTATTTGACACTTAAGATCAGGTGTTAGGTATCTACGAAATACCACCAGATTTGGCTCTTTTAAAATTTTTAAGAGGTCTGTTTCTGTGATCCATTTTATCTGTGATCGTGCGTCATTTTCGGCATTGATAGAGATAAAATACTCTTCATTAAATTGCTGATGAAAGGATTTTCACCGGTAAAACGTATAATGGTATAATCTATTCATTTAAAAATAAAAGTTATAAATATCCTTCAGGAGTTATTTTCCGATCATGCTGCTCAATATCTTCAAAAACAAAAAGATCACTACTATTTACGGATGGGGAATGTTCATCATTCTTCTTTTTGTAGTGCTATTTGCTTTTTTAGTGATATATGAGGAGTATAACGATTTTGACAAAGAAGTCGTTTCTATGCGGAAAAATTATATCAAAGAACAAAAAAAGATCATCTCTTTTGATACGAACAGAGTCATGAAATATATTGAGTATGTTTACACTAACAGAAGAGATCATTTACCGGAAAAAGCACTCAAGGAAGAAGTGTTAAATACCATTGAACAGCTTTACGGACGGCAGGATGGTACGGGTTATATATTTATTTATGATTTTAACGGAACAAATTTGTCCGATCCTTTGAATTTAGATAATAAAGGGAAGAATTTACTGGGCTTTCAGGATCCGAACGGCATTTATGTGATCAGGGATCTTATAGCAGTGTCGAAGAACAAAGAGGGTGGTTTTGTTGAGTATATGTGGAAAAAACCCGTGACAGGAAAACCTACAGCGAAGATCTCTTATGCCAAAGCATTTAAACCCTGGAAATGGATGATCGGTACCGGGGTCTATCTTGATGAAGTGGAAAAGCGTATTTCTGTTGAAAAAAAAATACTGAAGAAACGACTTGTCAAATATATGATGGAAATATTTTCTTTGACCGTTATTCTTTTTGGTATAGGTATCATAGGTTTAGGGATCATCAATTATCTTATCAATAAAGAGATCAATGCTTTCCGTCAGTTCTTTAAAAAAGCGGCTACAAGTCATACGACCATTGATGAAGATCAGATACATCTCTCCGAGTTCAAGAAAATGGTGAAATACATCAACGAAATGGTCAATACGATCCACAGAAGAAAAGAGAACCTTAAAGAGATCAATCTTGAACTTGAGAAGAGAGTAGAAAAGAAGACCCGTGATCTCCGTGAGCAGAACAAACTGCTTGAGAAAGAGAAGGAGTTCAGTGAATCTCTGGTAAAAGCGCAGGATTCATTCATTAAACACTCGATCCATGAGATCAATACACCGCTTGCGGTCATTATGATGCATATTGATATACGCAAAATGAAATTTGGTGAAGATAAATATATGTCGAAGATCGAGGCGGCGAGTAAGATGATCGCCAATATTTATGATGATCTGAGTTATATGGTGAAGAAGGACCGGTTTGAGTATGAAAAACAGTGGATCTTCTTTTCTCTCTTCCTTGAAGGACGCATAGCATTTTTTGAAGATATCGCAAAAGGAAACAATCATAAGATAATTCATGAGATCGAATCAGGAATTAAAATATTTTTTTCAGATATTGAACTACAGAGAATTGTGGATAACAACCTTTCCAATGCGATCAAGTATGCCAAGAAAAATACAGATATCAAGGTTACATTGAAAAAAGTGAAGAAGCGGGCAGTGTTGGAGTTCATAACTTACTCAAAACAGATAGACGACACAGACCGGATATTTGAACCTTTCCATCAGGAAGAAGATGAACATGGAGGTTTTGGTCTGGGACTGGAGATCGTGCATTCCATTTGTAAAAAAGAGAATGTTCAGGTGGAAGTGAGCTCAAATACCGAAGTCACAATATTTAGCTATACTTTTAGCAATAACATTGTGTAAGGTTGTCTGTCAATGAAAATTTTATTGCTTGAAGATGAATTGATGCTGCAGAGTGCCATTGTTGAATACCTCACAGATACAGGGTATGAAATAGATGCGTTTGAAGATGGTCAGGAAGCATTTGAAGCTTCTATGGAAAATTCTTATGATCTTTTTATCTTTGATATCAATACCCCGACCATCGACGGTCTTACGCTACTTGAAAATCTGCAGGAAGAGAAGATCTTTGTACCGACTATCTTCATTTCCGCTATTACACAGATAGAACAGATATCGAAAGCCTATGAACTTGGCTGTTACGACTACCTGAAAAAACCTTTTCACCTGAAAGAACTTACATTACATATGGAGAGACTTCTGAAAATGGCAAAAGTAGAATCCAAAAGTATTGTAAAAATTTCTAAAATGTACACCTATGACCTTGAAAAATGCAGATTGCTGTTTGACAATGTTGAGCAGATACTGACTCCGAAACAGGCACAGATCATTCATCTTTTTGCAAACAACATTAACAAGATCGTTGATTTTGATATGCTCCGCTACTATGTATGGGACGATACCCCGGTTGACAATGCCACGATAAGAGCAGAAGTACACAGAGTACGACAGATGCTTAAAGAAGATCTTATTGAGAGCCTGAAAGGTATAGGCTATAAGATCAACAAACATTATTGATATTTAACGGTTTATTAACAAAAGTGTAACAAAACGATACAAAACTGTTTTTTATACGTCAAATTTCAACTAAAAATTCCAATGCTATTTTAATGCTATTTTTCTATTCCATACTAAACTTGTAAAATATTTAGGAGGAGAAAATATGAAATTAGTAAAATTAAGTCTGCTTGCAATGCTTGCAGCAGGTATGGCTTATTCTGCAGATGAATCGACAATAGATGGTGTTGTTCCTCATAGCTCAGTGATAGATGTCATTCATGATGGACACAAGGATAATGGTGAGGTATATGGACAGTTCAGATCTTTTTATGTAGACAGAACATATAAAGGGGGAATTGTAAACAATCGTAATTCATGGGCAGCCGGAGGTTATATAGGGTATATGACACCAGTCTATGAAGGCTTTAGTGCGATGGTTGCTGTCTATGGAACTTATGGATTTAAAATTCATGGTGATCCTGTAACTAAAGCAAATTATGACCCATCACTTTATGGAGCAGGTTTCGATAATTATGCATTTATTGGACATGCATATATCAATTATGACCGAGGTAATACAAATTTTAAAGCGGGCCGTATGAGACTTGATACACCGCTTGCCGGAGCAGATGATGCACGTATGCTTCCAAACCTTTTTGAAGCGGCAGTATTGACAAATAAAGATGTTGAGAATACTACATTAATTGCAGCACATGTATTTAGAGAAACCATTGGAACATTTGGTAATGTTTATGGATCCGGAAGTATGTTGTCCTTGCAGAGTGGTTATGGTCTAGGTCTTGGTATGGAAGGTAGTACGAGTGGTAGTTTTGAGAACATGGGAATCATTGCTTTAGGTGATAAAAACCTGATAACAGGTGATTATGTGGATACTTCAACGGCAGGTGTCACTGCCTTTGCAGCTATTTATACAGGGGTTGAAGGATTGAAACTTCAAGCTTGGGATTACATCGCTTGGGATATTTTGAATGCGGTTTATCTTCAGGGAGACTACACGTATAAGATAGATGATGACTTTACTTTAATCGCCTCGGCACAATATATTAATGAAACAGATATTGGTGACTCACTAGTAGGTGCTGTATCGGGTGTAGGTAAAGTTGATAGTAATTATTTTGCTGGAAAACTAACAGGGAAATATGATAACTTTACTGCTTATGTAGCATATTCTACAACAGGCAGCAATGATGATACAGCAACAAATGGTGGTATTATCACACCATGGGGTGGTATGCCGGCATTTACACAGGGTATGGTAACAAGACACCAGTTTTTTGCAAATACAGATGCATGGAAGGTGGCTGCAACCTATAACTTTAAAGAGTACGGATTAAAGGCATCGGTGTATTATACTCATTTTGATATAGGTGCTGAAAATACATTTAGATCTGGTACTGCATGGACTGCTGACGAACCAGGCTTTGACTTCCAGTACAAAGTTACTCAGGTTGATGGTTTAAATCTCAGATTTAGAGGAAACTTCCCTAATTCATTTGGTGCCAATAAAGCTGGTGATGAATATGACTGGGATGAGTACAGAGTGATTCTCAACTACAACTTTTAAAAAGGAAAATTATGACAAAAGAACAAATAGAACAGGTTAAGAATAACCCGAAATATCAGAAGCTTGTAAAAGAGAGAAGCAAATTTGCTTGGACGCTTTCTATTATCATGTTGATCGTATATTATGCATTTATCATGGTCATTGCATTTGATCCGTCACTTTTCGGTACCAAACTTGGTGATGGGGTAATGACAGTGGGGATACCGGTAGGTATTGCTATTATCTTCATTGCTTTTGCATTGGCAGGTATTTATGTGAGAAGAGCAAATGGTGAGTTTGATGACTTGACCAAAGAAGTAAGAGATGAGTTCGGAGATATAGCATAATGAAAAAATTATTACTATTGGCACTGCCATTATTATTCAGTGTGGCTGCGGTTGCATCTGGAACTATTGAAGGTGAGATTGAAAAACAGCCATTGAACGTTTCAGCGATCAT
>CAZCBU010000306.1:0-6217 GCA_964496995.1 uncultured Sulfurovum sp. | reverse complement strand
TAAGATTTGGTTTTTTCTCTAAGGTTCGCAAGTTTACCGATGGCCTTAAAGTTAGAAAGTTTTTCTCCTTCAATAACGGCGATCCCTGCAGAGTCATAGCCTCTGTATTCCAATTCCTGCAAGCCGTCGAGGAGTATCTCTTTTTTCTCTTTTGGACCGATATATCCGACAATTCCACACATTTATTCTTCCTTCTCTATTGTAAGCTTTTCAATAATATTGTTGACATTATGACAAAAGTTTCCATTCTTTTCGATGAGGAACATATCTCTTACCCTGTTTTTCAGTGTATGTACTTTAGCCGTGACGATATCAATGCCCATACTGTCAAAAAGGTCGATAACATAGGCAAGCAACCCTTTTTGATTTTTACTCTTTAGATGCATGATCGCATAGGTTTTGGAGTGTTCACAATCTATGTCGATATCTTCTTTTTTAATACTCGGTATATAAGGAAGACTTTTTTTCTTGCTATCGAAGGAATCTTCAATAATATTTTTGATCAGATCAATTTCACTTTCATCCACACTGCCTGCAAAGTCTATTTTGAAATATTTGAGTTCATTAAAGAGTTTACAAATATCCATATTCGTTACTTCCAGATTACTCAGTTTTCCAAGAAGATAGCTCAGGTTAAACGATTTTTCACGAATGATCTCAATGACCAGATACTCTCCGTTCGTAATATGATATTCAAATCCCCTGGTCTCAAATGCTTTTTTGGAAATATCGATGATCCTTTGAGGTTTGTAACGTAAAAAGAGAAGATTTGAGGGCATTTCAAGGATCTTTTTCTGCTCTGTGCGTTTGAGTGCAAGAAAATCAGGATGTTTCTTAAGCGCATTTTCTTTTTTGGAGCGTTTCGCTGCTTCATCCAGCATGGCTTCATTGCCAAGTACTTCTACGGCTTGTCTGTAAAGTGTTTTGATCAGTCTTCCGTTGAATGAGTTATAAATATCGGCACCTACACCATTCATATCGGCATAGGTAAGTACGTAGATCATATCTAAAAGTTTTTTATTCGGAAAATGTGAAGTAAATCCCAAAATGATCTTTTCATTATAAAGATCTTCCCGTTGTGCGACATTGCTCATGAGGGTATGATAGAGGATGAGTGTCTCACCCATAGTGATGAGTTCATTTTTTATTTTCAGTTTTTGTGCAAATATTTTAAAGAGTGACACCCCGACCAAATGGTGATCTCTTTTTCTTCCTTTCCCTGCATCATGCAGAAAAGTCACTACTTTAAGCATGGCTTTCTCATCTTTGGTCAGATTGTCATACAGTGATCTGATGAAGTCATCTTCAATATGTTCAAGAGAATAGACACAACGTAAAGAGTGGATGTCCACTGCATATTTATGATATCCGTCAAACTGTGGAAGATCGACTACTTTTTTGATGGGTGCAATAGTATATTTGAGCAGACGTGCATAGGAGAGTGTACTCAAAATAGAATAGGCATAAGGTTGATAAAAGATCATAGATATTGTTTTATAGATCTCTTTATCCGGCCGCTCAGGTTTCTTTGCTGTGATCAGTTTCTGGTAAAAAGTAGGGTGTGCATAAAAGGGTTTTTGAGCCTCAACACAGAGTTGTTTCAACAGTGTATTGAAATCACCTTCTTTTGGGTAGATATAGTTTTTTTCCTTATCCTCATCAACATATTCTTTTGTAAGCTTTTCAAGCCAGATCGTACTGTAAAGTCTGATGACCTTGAGACTTTCTGTCACTTTTCTGGCCAGTTTCATATGCCCCTGTTTGGTATCAGGAAAAGCCATCAGTTTGGCAATGCTTGGAATGAGGTCTATCCTTAATTTATCTTCCTTCTTCTTGGTGGCTAAATGCAGGGCAGAGCGTACACGGAAAAGGAACTCCAATGCTATACGGAATTCACGATACTCTTTTTCTTCTACGATCGTTGCCGGCAGATCCTTAATACTGTTGATATTGTAAAAAACTTTTCCGATCCAGAAAACGAGGTTCGCATCACGAAAGCCGCCCACACCTTCTTTAAGGTTCGGTTCCATGGTCAATGCAAATTTGCGGTGTTTTTTCTTTTGCTCTTCCAGTTTGAGCTTAATAAAAGTGCGTGGGTCATCATGACGGATCTGTGCGATCGCATTTTGTGTCTCCGTCCAGATGAAGCTTGAGCCTTCGATCATACGGGATTCAATGAGGGCTGTTTTAATAGTGATATCGGTTTTGGAAACATCATACAACTCTTCAACGGTATGTACACGGTGTCCCAGTTTCAAGCCTGTATCCCACAGGATATAGAGGATCTTTTCTATCATCTCTTTGGTATTGTAGCCGGGTATCTCTTTATAAACGATCATCAGATCAATATCAGAGTAGACACAAAGCTGTTCTCTCCCGTAAGAGCCCAATGCGACCAGGGCAATTGGGATAGAGTTTTTCATAGGAGTATATTCACCGAACATCTCTCTTTGTGCTACTTTGTAGATGAGTTTCAGTACAGAGTCGATACGTTTTGTGTGTTTAACAAGAAAGTCTTTTCCTCCGGAGTTTGAAAAGGTCTCTTCCAAATTTCCAAAATAATGTTTGATATCTTTTTTGAGTACTTTAGCGATCTCAAAATCTGCCGCATTGTTGTAAAGAAGTTCTTCTATTTGTGATTTTACGTGTTCCAACGTTTCTCCTAACGGTAACATCTTCTAGAAACTAGAAGGTTCTGTTGCTATAATAACAAAAATTTACCAAATGGATGTTTGATGAACATAATGCAGGCAGATGAACTGATCAACAAAGTACGTAACAAAGAGAGATTGAGCCAGGAAGAGGGTGAAGCCTTGTATGAACTGGATCTCTATACTTTGGGTGAACTTGCTGATGATATACGCCGTGAGAAATATGGTAATAAGAGTTTTTTCAATATCAATCGTCATATCAACCCTACCAATATCTGTGCAGATATTTGTAAATTCTGCGCCTACTCTGCCAGTCGAAAAAATCCCAATCAGTATACGATGAGTCATGAAGAAATACTCAAGATCGTTGAAAATTCCATCCAAAACGGTGCAAAAGAGATGCATATTGTCTCTGCACATAATCCAAATGACGGAGTAGAGTGGTATATGGGTGCATTCAGAAAGATCAAAGCACAATATCCTGATGTACATGTCAAAGCGATGACTGCTGCCGAGATTGATTTCCTTACCAGAGAATACGGTCACTCTTACGATGAGGTTATCGACATGATGATAGAGAGTGGCGTCGATTCCATGCCAGGCGGTGGTGCCGAGATCTTCGATGAAGAAGTGCGTGAATACCTATGTAAAGGAAAAGTGACTTCTGAACAGTGGCTTGAAATTCATGAAAAATGGCACAAAAGAGGCAAAGAGAGTAATGCTACGATGCTTTTTGGACATGTAGAGACAAGAGCGCACCGCATTGATCATATGATCCGTCTGCGTGATCTACAGGACAGAACGGGTGGATTTAATGCTTTTATCCCTCTTGTTTATCAAAGAGACAATAACTTTCTTAAAGTCAAAGAGTTTCCTTCAGGACAAGAGATCTTAAAAACTTATTCTATCGCACGTATCATGCTTGACAATATTCCACACCTTAAAGCCTATTGGGTCACAGCTTCTATCAATCTCGCACTCATTGCACAGGAGTTTGGGGCTGATGATCTTGACGGGACCATTGAAAAAGAGTCCATCCAGTCTGCTGCAGGAGCAGCATCTTCGCATGGAATGAATTTGGATGACTTTGTAGCAATGATCAAAAACTCCGGCTTTCAACCTATTGAGAGAGACAGTCTGTATAATGAGTTGAAAGCTTATTAATAAAGTTGTTTTATTCAAAAAGTGATAAAATGATCCAATGATGATAAATAAACAGGAAAAATAATGGTATTAATGATAGATAACTATGACAGTTTCACTTATAACGTTGTGCAATATTGTAGAGAATTGGGGGCAGATCTTAAAGTGATCCGTAATGATGAACTGACGATCGACGAGATCAAAGCCTTGAACCCTGAAAAGATCATTCTTTCTCCCGGACCTTCAACACCGGATGATGCAGGTGTGACACTGGATGTTATTAAAGCATTTTCTGACACAACACCGATCTTTGGTATCTGCCTTGGACATCAAAGTATTGCACAGGCATTTGGCGGAGAAGTCATACGCGCTAAAAACATGATGCATGGAAAAACCTCACAGGTTGAGGTAAATGAAAATACACCTATTTTTAAAGATCTTCCAAAGGAGTTCAGGGCTACACGCTATCACTCTTTGACAGTGAACAAAGAGAATCTGCCTGACACCATTGTTGCTACTTCACACAGTAAAGATGATGATGAGATCATGTCTCTGCAAATTAAAGATAAACCTATTTACGGTGTACAGTTCCATCCCGAGTCTATTATGAGTGAATATGGGCATGAGATGCTGGATAATTTTCTAAAACTTTAAGATTTCAGGGGCAGCGATGAAGAAACAGCATTTTATAGGGGCAGCCATTGTATATGCTATCGCTATGATGTATCTTGCTGTAACAACACCTATTACGCCGCATGAAGCAAAAATACTCTATACCTCTCATGATGTAGTAGCCTATTTTATGAAACTGGGACAAACCGTTGTTCCCGGTTTTTTAGGTTTCAGGATATTTTTCATACTTTTCGGCTTTCTCTCCATCCTCTTCTTTTATGAATTCAGCAGACGTTATTTCCCGCTGCGGCAGGATGCCTATTTGGCAACGATCATATTTATGCTTCTACCCGGTATTATTACAGGAAGTGTATTATCCAATATCGCGATCATTGTGTTACCATTAGTGTTACTTTTTGTTCTACTTTATGAGAAAGACCACTTTATATTGTTACCATTTATCCTCTTGGTACTCTTTTTCATTCATGATGCTTCCATTATATTTTTTATTGCATTACTGATGTATGGCTTGATACATAAAGATAAAAAACTTTCTATACTCTCTGCAGCATTTCTTATCGCTTTTGTTTATTTGGCAAAAGGTATAGAGATCGGCGGACGACCGTCAGGTCACTTTATTGAGATATTCGGACTGTATGCCGCTGTGTTCTCTCCGCTGGTTTTTTTGTATTTTTTCTATACGATGTATCGTATTTTACTCAGAGAGAAAAAAACACTGCTTTGGTATATATCATTTACTGCCCTGGCATTTTCTTTGCTGCTCTCCATCAGGCAGCGTATTGATATATCGGACTTTGCCCCTTATGTGACGATCGCCATTGTGTTAATGCTGGATGTATTTAATCACAGTCTCAGGGTACGGCTTCCTCAGTTTCAAAAACGGTACAATCTGGCATTCAAGGTCATCATGGGATCTCTGATCCTGTCTGCTATGATCATATTTCTACATCAATTGATGTTCTATATCAACAAAGATCCAAAAAGATATTTTGCCAATAAAGCATACAAACCTTATCATCTTGCAAAAGAACTCAAAAGTAAACATATCAGCTGTTACGACAGTGAAGATCAGAGAGAACAGTATCAGTTACAATACTACCATATACCAAGTTGTAATAAATAATCTATTTCTCCCAAAAAACTGTTTCTAAAATACACAATATTTACATTCTCCTTATAGTTTGAATTACATAATCAAAAGTTAAATTTACTTCATGCTAGACTTATAAGAACTAAATTAAAGGAGAACTCGATGGCTCAAAAGGCGATTAGAGAGTATGACGCAAAGTCAATTCTAGCAAAACATTGGGATAAGTACTTCCCGGATTTTACTTATTCATATGAAACGGTACTGGTCCAGAACGGATCAGAACTTAAAGAAGCAGCAAAAACACATGCATGGTTGAATGAAAAACCACTGGTTGCAAAACCTGATATGTTGTTTGGGAAAAGAGGTAAAAACGGATTGGTACTTTTTAAAGATGCCAAACCGGGTGATGTTTCTTTGGAAAAAGCCGCATCCTGGATCGATGAAAAATCAAGTTCTAAGCAGGAAGTCTATTTCTCATTTGACGGTGACACACCTACAGGTGAACCATCTGTAGATATGTTGACACACTTCATCGTTGAGCCTTTCACACCACATGACCAGTCAGAAGAGTATTATATTTCTGCTACCTGTGTAGGTGATGATGATATGCTTTATATGTCTGCTGAAGGTGGAATGGAAGTTGAAGAGGGTTGGGATGAAAAAGTAACAGAAGTTGCGTTTAAGATCACTGACACAGAAG
>CAZCBU010000305.1:0-2704 GCA_964496995.1 uncultured Sulfurovum sp. | reverse complement strand
GTTTCCAGTTCACATTCTAAGTCTCTAAAAAGTTCTCCAAGTGTTTGAGGTTCATGTTGTATACGGTTAATATAGCTGACAAGATTGTACGTGAACATTGAAAGTGTTATCTTGGCAATAAGTGCTTCATAAAGCCTATTTTCTTCCAAAGTGTTCTCTGAGATCTTTATATCCCTGTTCAATGTTCCAGCGTTTTTTATAAGTTTCTATGACCTCTTTTGCATCCAGTGATAAATCTGTTGGGATAAGTTTGAGAATATTTGCAATCTTAATCTCTCTAAGCACTGAGAGAATTGGATTTTTTAATAATCCTTTCATTGCATATTCGATATGATTGTCAAGTCCCATAAAAAAGCCCTTACTATAGTAGATTGTGGTAATGATATTATAGCTTAAAGTGCCTATTTATGGGGTTTTGTAGATATGTTTCAGTAGGAGTTTTTACTGGAATTTATGTGCGAAAGTTGAGTTATAATTACCTATCTAAAACAAGGCTAACCCATGTCAAAACGTTCAACACTTTTACAACATTTTCGCTCTTTTGCTTATCAGAACAAACTCAAAGATTTTGATACGGCTTTAGAATATTTTACAGTATTTGGTGGTACGGGATGGGATATAGATACGTCGAAAAGTGTAGATGCACTCATAGAAGAAAAAATACTGCGTAACTATGAACCTATCCACAATGGCATTACACGTTTTACGCATGGGAATGCTTTGTATCATTTGTTGTTAACACACATTGCACAGGGTATAAATCATGAAGATGCTGTGTTTAAAAAAGCCAGAGTCGGTAGAGACAAAGGTGAAGAGGCTATGGATTACCTGGAGATGAAGAGTTTGTTGAAGTTTGATGCTTCCGTAGAGAAACCTTTGAAAAGTTCAGATGCACTGTCCGATAGAGTCTACTTTGAACTGCCCTTTATGCGTTTTTGGTTTGCTGTGGTCTCTCCTTATTATAAGAGTATCTCTGAGGGTGATTTTTCTGAGTTTGAGCAGAAATGGAGCAGCTCAAAAGGCAATTTTTCTATCTTGCTTAGTAATCTTTTGGTGCTTGAACTCGTGAAACAAAATGCTACTGCAAAATTTACAGATGATCCCATAGTCTCCATAGGCTCATACTATGATAAACATGTACAAATAGAGATACTGGCCATTCGTAAATCCGGGAAAATGTTGGCAGGTGAATGTAAATACTCTCAAAAACCAGCCAAAACAAATATGCTTACGATGCTTAAAGAGAAGTGTGAAAAAGTAGAACTGGAGGTAAGTGAGTATGTACTCTTTTCTAAAAATGGCTTTGATCCTGAAGTCAAAGCACTGAAAGATGCAGACCTGACACTCTTAACGCAACAAGATCTAGGTACATTACTCAATGATCTGAGTGAAGATGATCTGTTGAAATATACCAACAAAAAGTACTAAGGGGAAAACTTGCTCATACGAAGCGGAAAGATACAGTTTTTGTTCTGGACAGCATTTTTTGCGGTGATGCTTTATCTCTGGCTTATCATAATAGGGGTACAGACCTTTGTATTGCCCGATGAGATGCCTTTGGAAATGCCTCAGAATGTGGTTACCCTGATGTTCATACTTTATGGACTTTTTATTGTTGTCGTTCTTGTAGGAACAGTAGTCGCTGCAATGATCGATAATAAATTCTACAGGAAATTCTTTGGAACCATGATCATTCTTGGGCTTGTTTCTGTGTTGGCAGCAAAAGGGATATTTGGCTGATATGGCACGCATCGATCAAAAAGAGTTTTATCAAAACAATTACGATACCTATGGTGTCTCTGCTGAAGGTGTCGCCTGGAATGGTGAACAGACCCAAAAACGCCGTTTCTCGGCTATTGCCTCCTGCCTTGGAGATGTGAAACACGATACACTTGTTGATGCCGGATGCGGGTTTGGTGACTTTTATCTGTATCTCAAAGAAAAAAACAATGTACCAAAAACGTACACAGGGCTTGACCTTTGTGAACCGATGGTCAGAGAAGCGAAAGTGCGTACAGGCTGCAAGATAGTGCAGCGTGATATCCTGCGTCAGACCATTCCCACGGCAGATTGGTACATTGCCAGCGGATCGATGAATCTTTTAACAGAGCTTGAAACACGTATTTTTATACAGCGTTGTTTTGAAAAAAGCCGTAAAGGCTTTGTTTTTAATCTGCTTGACGGGAAAAAATGCGAAGGAAACTACAGCTATTGGAACCCACATGATATACTGGAATTCTGCCGTACTTTCAGCAAAAATGTAAGCCTGAAAGAGGGTTATATGGAGGGGGATTTTACTGTAACCTTACTGCCTTAATGTGGCGATCATGCGTTTTGGGTTGAGTGTGAGTTCAAGTACATCGTTAATACTTGTACAGACGATATCAGAGCTTGTCAATGTACGGGTGCTGCATCCCTCATTGCCGATCAAAGCGATCCCAAGCACCGCATTTTGCAGCATCAGTCTATCGTTGCTTCCGTTACCGACCGCAATGCAGTGTAGAGCCCCAAGTGATTGAATGTAGTCTGATTTTTCTTCCGTATGGTTATTACTGTGAAGTACCTTGACCGTGAGGTCATAATCTTTCAGCTGTGCCTGGACTGTACCGAAAGTGTCTGAAGTGATGACATGGATGGTGTAATGTTTGCCAAGGGTATGCAAAAGAGGACTTGACTCCTTGATCAGGATACCGTCTTTGGCAAG
>CAZCBU010000304.1:0-2931 GCA_964496995.1 uncultured Sulfurovum sp. | reverse complement strand
GCTTGGAGTATTGGGAGTCACAGTTAAATAATATGTGATCCGTAGGGTGCGTTTCTAACGCACCACATAATAAAATATGCATACTATAAAAATATATGCCGAAAGGCTTGAATCAATCTAATATGTTAAGCCTTTCGGCGGGAAGTTTGATTGTTGTTTATATTGCCTTAAGCGGTGCGTTAGAAACGCACCCTACGGATCACATATTATTTAACTGTGACTCCCAATACTCCAAGCCTTTGAATATCCCGGTCAAAACACCAAATATCAGCATAGTACTTCCCATGCAGTAGGGTGCCAATTCTGCGAAGGGTGCGGGGTCTTTGAGGAATGTGACCATGACATATCCCCATATAATAATGGTTGCCACTGCAGCAATTCTTTTGAGCCAGACGATCATTGTGAGTTGTTGTTCTTTTTCCATAAGCATATTTTAGCCTATTTAGATATAATTCTACCAATTAAAACAGAGGTACCATATAAAGAACAATATGCAAAGATTTGAAACCTATTTAACAGAGAATTTACCGAAAGTAACAAGCTTTCATCCTGTGTATGAAGATGCACTGGGTGATATGCTGATGGCCGGGGGGAAACGTTTTCGCCCTATGCTGCTTTTGAATATTGTTGATGTTTATGAACCGATGCTGTATGATTCTGCACTTCCTGTTGCCCTTGCGCTTGAAATGTTCCATACTTATTCTCTGATACATGACGATCTTCCTGCCATGGATAATGCTGATCTTCGCCGTGGGCATCAGACACTGCATAAACGTTATGATGAAGTCACTGCTATTTTGGCCGGGGATGCACTGAATTCTGATGCTTTTTATCTCATCGCCAAAGCACCGCTTCGTGAAGATGTGAAGATCAAACTGGTTGAACTGCTTGCCCGTGACGGCGGAAGCAGGGGGATGGTACTGGGACAGGCGATCGACTGCTATTTTGAAAATACGCCTCTTAGCATAAATCAGGTCAAAGAGTTGCATAAGAACAAAACGGCGAAACTCATTGCAGTAAGTTTACAGATGGGTGCCGTGATCGTCGGACTTGACACAAAAGTGCAGGATGCCCTGTACGATTTCGGTATCGATCTTGGGCTGCTTTTCCAGATACAGGATGATATCATCGATGAGACACAGAGTGAGGAAGAGGCGGGTAAAACCACAGGAAATGACAGCGATAAAAATAGCTTTGTCAATCTTTTAGGACTGGAAGAGACTGTTTCGCAGGCAGATACTTTGGCAAAAGATTTACAAAGACGATTTGAGAACTTCGATGAGAAGTTGCAGACAGCTTTACAACCCTTAATGAACAAATACTTGTATAGACACCAATAAAGGAAACAATAATGGCAATGACAGAGCAGAACAAGATGCGTAAAAAAATGGCGAATACCATCAGGTTTTTAGCAGCAGATATGGTACAAAAAGCAAATTCGGGACACCCGGGTGCACCGATGGGGCTTGCAGATATCGCAGTGGTCTTGAGTGAAAAACTCAGCCATAATCCAAAAAACCCGAAATGGCTCAACCGTGACCGTTTGGTATTCTCCGGTGGACATGGTTCAGCATTGATCTATTCACTGCTTCACCTTTGGGGCTATGATGTAAGTCTGGATGATCTTAAAGATTTCCGTCAGTTAGACTCTAAGACTCCTGGACATCCAGAGTACGGGCATACAGATGGTATTGAGATCACTACAGGACCTTTGGGACAGGGGATCGCAAATGCTGTCGGTTTTGCCATGGCAGAAGCTTTTACGGCAAATCAGGTGAATTCAGAAACATGCGAACTCATTGACCATAAAGTCTACTGTCTTTGTGGTGACGGTGACCTTCAGGAAGGTATTTCGTACGAAGCCTGTGCTTTGGCGGGACACCTCGGGCTTAAAGACCTGGTACTTATTTATGATTCAAACAGTATTACGATCGAAGGTGATACAAGTATTGCCTGGTCAGAAGATGTAGAAAAACGTTTTGAAGCACAGAACTGGAATGTACTCAAAGTGAACGGTCACTGTTACGATGAGATCGAAAAAGTGCTGGATGCGACTAAAACTGCTACAAAACCAACGATCATCATTGCCAACACGATCATCGGTAAAGGTGCAGGTGAACTTGAGGGGACACACCATACCCATGGTGCACCTCTTGGAGACAAGATCATTGCTGAGTCTAAAGCTAAAGAAGGGTTCGATCCTGAAAAAACATTTCAGATCCCTGAAGATGTACTGTTGCGTTTCAGATGTGCCCTTGAAAATGGAGAACTGGCTGAAAAAGAGTGGATCCACAGACAAAAAGAGGCACCGCTTGTAGAGCAGAATGTTGCTCTTGAAAAGCTGTTGAACCCGGACTTTTCTGCCATTGAATTTCCTGATTTCTCAGATGCACCGGAAGTGGCGACAAGAGATTCAAACGGGAAGATCCTCAATGCTATTGCTACAGCAGTACCGGCATTCCTCGGTGGTTCAGCAGACCTTGCCCCATCAAATAAAACAGAGTTGAAAGATCTCGGTGATTTCCCTAAAGGGAGAAACATCCACTTTGGTATCCGTGAACATTCCATGGCTGCTATTACCAATGCGATGGCACTTTATGGAACGACCATCCCGTTCAATGCGACTTTCTTTGTCTTTTCCGACTACTTAAAACCGGCAGCACGTATTGCAGCGCTTACGAAGATCCAGAACTTCTTTGTCTGGACACACGACAGTATCGGTGTAGGTGAAGACGGACCGACGCATGAGCCTATTGAACATATTTCACAGTTCAGAGCACTGCCGAACTTCTACGTTTGGAGACCGGCAGATGCCACGGAGAATGTGGAAGCATGGAGAACGGCACTTGAAATTCAGGCACCGCACGGATTTGTACTTTCACGCCAGAAGCTTAAAACACTCAAGCCAAAAAGAGACTTTGGTGATGTCAG
>CAZCBU010000303.1:0-14659 GCA_964496995.1 uncultured Sulfurovum sp. | reverse complement strand
CTCTCTTTGAGATAGGTAGGCCAACCGGAGATCTCCACTCTATAGGCTCCGGCACCTGTACTCAGCGTATAGGTTCCATTAGCTGCTGTCGTTGCAGTAGCCGCTTGTGAGCCATCAGCTGCATAAGCTGTTACTGTTACTCCCGCTACTCCCGGTTCTATGGTGGCATTTTGCTCACCATACACCCCCAGTGTCGTACCATTGACCGGTAAGTCTCTAAAGACCGTACCGGTAATATCTGCCTCTACCATTGTCACAGCCGATACTATCAGCAGTATTTGTACTATGAACAGCTCTTTTATTTTTGTCATGCCAAACTCCCCCTTATCTTAATTAAAAATCATGAATTAAGGCAACCCGGCGATCTCCTGCTTACTTAGAGTGTAAGAGACCCGTGGCTTTCCGTCCTTACTTCACAGTAAGTTTGGCTTCTTTAAATAAAATAATTTTTAGATCTGATTATAGCAAAACTCATATCATAAATAAGTATTTTTAAATAAATTATAATGTTTCATATTTTTTAATTTCCCATTGATGATGTTTCTCATTCCAGACAGCACTGTAGTGTGTACGATCATTATGTCTGGTTTGTACGATCAGGGCATAGGAAAAAGGAATAGATTGAAGCTCCAGTCTATTTTTACCTTTTACTTTTATTTTACGAATATGCACATTGACATTGGGTAGTGTTAAAAGTTTTTCAGGTACTTTTTTCATTGTAGCACCTACAATGGAAAAGGCATAACGTGTACTGTCTCTTGCCGAACCTGCCAAAAGGTATTTCCCTCTGCTGCTTTTGGTCAGATGTATAAACAAGTCATCAAAACCTTTTACTTTTTGTAAAATAGCATAGCATGTAGTTACCCATCAGTATTGTACCTATGGCAGTTGAAAGTGAAGAAAAAGAGATAAAATCTACTGTTTTATTTCGTATATAATAAAAAATATACTCCAGTAAAAATATAAAAAGAAGTATCCCCCATAATTGCCTTCCATGTGAGGTAAATATGGTCTACATATTTCCCCACAATAAGAAGGAAATCAACAAGTTGCTGTAATTAGGGATATAACTTTATCGTATTGCTGAAGTAGAGTCTTACTCTACTTCAGCATCAATGACATCGTCATCATCCGCTTTTTTCGCTTCCGGATTCGCAGCACCGCCCTGCTCTTTGGCATACATTGCCTCTGCAAGTTTATGTGACTTTTCAGTCAGTGCCTTTACCTTCTCATCGATCTGCTCTTTAGTAGCATTGTCATCTTTGAGTACAGCTTCAAGATCAGCGATCGCTGCTTCGATGCTCTCTTTTTCTGCGGCATCAAAGTTCTCACCAAGATCGGTCAATGATTTTCTTGTCTGATGCACAAGTGCATCTGCCTGGTTTCTTGCTTCAACGACTTCTTTTCTCTTTTCATCGTCTGCTTTGTGTGCTTCCGCATCCTGCACCATTTTTTCGATCTCTTCATCAGAAAGTCCGCTCGAACCGGTGATCTTGATCTCTTGTGATTTACCTGTTCCTTTATCTACTGCAGATACTGTCAAGATACCATTTGCATCGATGTCAAAGGTCACTTCGATCTGAGGTACACCTCTTGGTGCCGCAGGGATATCTCTAAGCTCGAACATACCGAGTGACTTGTTGTCTTTAGAGAACTCTCTCTCACCCTGAAGTACATGGATGCTCACTGCCGGCTGATTGTCTTCCGCAGTTGAGAATACCTGTGACTTTTTCGCAGGGATCGTTGTACCTTTTTCGATGACTTTAGTCGTTACACCACCCAAAGTTTCAATACCGAGACTCAATGGTGTCACATCAAGAAGCAATACATCTTTCACATCACCGGCAAGTACACCACCCTGAATAGCAGCACCCAATGCAACGACTTCATCAGGATTCACTGACTTGTTAAGCTCTTTACCAAAGAAGGCCTGTACTTTTTCCTGTACCAATGGTACTCTGGTTGAACCACCGACCATTACAACTTCTTTAACATCAGACTTGCTGAGACCTGCATCTTTAAGTACAGACTCTATCGTAGAGATCGTACTGTCTACAAGATCCGATACCAATGACTCGAACTTTGCTCTGGTAATTTTAGTTACCAAGTGTTTTGGTCCGGATGCATCAGCCGTAATAAACGGAAGATTGATCTCTGTTTCAGTAGCAGAAGAGAGTTCTTTTTTTGCTGCTTCTGCCGCATCTTTAACACGCTGAAGTGCCATCACATCCGCTTTTACGTCAATCCCTGTCTCAGACTTGAACTCTTCTGCTACAAAGTCGATGACACGATTGTCAAAATCATCCCCACCAAGGAATGCATCACCGCCTGTTGCCAATACTTCAACCACGCCGTCACCAGTCTCAAGTGCAGTCACATCGAATGTACCACCACCAAGGTCATAAACTACGATCTGTTCAGCATCTTTCTTGTCAAGACCGTAAGCCAATGCTGCCGATGTAGGCTCATTGATGATTCTTAAAACATTAAGACCTGCAATCGTACCTGCTTCTTTGGTTGCTTTTCTCTGTGCATCATTGAAGTATGCAGGTACCGTAATAACAGCATCAGTTACCGTTTCACCAAGATATGCTTCTGCATCTTCTTTCATCTTCATAAGTACTTTTGCAGAAATTTCCTGAGGTGTATATGTTTTTTCTGCTACTTCGATCGCACAGGCACCGTTTCTGTCGATCACGTGGTATGGTAATCTCTCTTTTGCTTCTGCCGCTTTAGGCTCATCACACATAAGCCCCATGATCCTCTTGATAGAGTAGATCGTTTTTTCCGGGTTTGTAACTGCCTGTCTTTTTGCAGACTCACCGACCAGGACTTCACCTTTGTCTGTAAATGCCACAATGGAAGGTGTCGTATTTTTACCCTCTTTGTTGGCGATGATCGCCGCTTCACCATTTGTAAACACTGCCATTGCAGAGTTTGTTGTTCCTAAATCTATTCCTAATACTTTTGCCATATCATTTCCTTTGTTTCGTTATTTAATTCTAACCATATTTTACAGTTTTTTTTGATCCTGGAATGCAACTTTAGTCGCATTCTGTCAAGTTATTTACAGGTGCTCTCCAGCCTTCACGGGTCGCTTTGCTCCACCGCTCCGGTTTCACACCCTAAAACGTGAAACTATTCACGTTTATTTACAGGTGCTCACCATTGCCGGTCTCAAGACACGGTCTTTAATGGTATAGCCTTTCTGCATAACCTGTACAACATCACCAGCTTCATGCTCGTCACTCTCTACCTGCATGATCGCCTGATGTACTTCGGGATTGAACTCACCTTTACAGTCGATCTCTTTGATCTGATTCTTCTCCAGGATCTTTTTGAGTTGGTTGTAAGTAAGTGTTACACCTTCTTTCATCTTTTCAAGGACTTCAGAGGAGTTTTCTCCTTCTGCACTTTCGATGGAACTCAATGCATTGTCAAAAGAGTCCAATACTGCCAATATATCTTTTGCAAAGCTCTCGTTTGCATAAGAGACTGCATTCATTTTGTCTTTTTCCAAACGCTTTTTTGCGTTTTCAAAGTCAGCATGTGCTCTTAGATATTTATCTTTGTAGTCTGCAGCTTCGGCACGTGCTTCTTCTAAAGGATCAACTTCGACATTCTCTTCTGTCTCTGTCTGTTCTTCAAGTACTTCTTCGGTCTGCGTTTCTTCAAGGTTTTCATTTTCTTGACTCATTTACTGACCTCCTTTTCTCTATTTTACCAGCACACATTTTTAATGCTTGGAGGTATTATACAACATTGAGTGTCAGTTTGTCAAGTAGTATCTTCATAAAATATATAAATAAAGTTTAGTCTATATGGCTAAGCTTTAAACTATATTAAAAAAAACTTTGTGACAATTATGTGACATTTTAATGCTATACTAAATATAATACAAAGCAAACATACACGAATGAAGGTTAATAATGAATCAAAAAGAAGAAGAAAATATGAAATCATTATCTCCCCAGGATCTATTGAACCTTTATAATCATTTAAAAATAAAAAATAAAAAACATTTAGAGTCAATAGTGGCCGCTATTCCTGACCTCATCTTCCTTCTAGATGAAAAAGGGAAATACCTGGATGTATTTGCAGAAGGAAAAGAAGATCTGCTTTATAAACCTAAAAATAAAATTATAGGGAAATATGTCACAGATTTTTTTGATCAAGAATTATGTGATCAGTTTATTTCACTCATACATAAAGCAATAAAAACTCAGCGTTTACAAACTTTAGAATATGACTTGCATTTTAGAACTGAAAAAGAATATTTTGAAGCCAGGGTCATGCCGACAAGTATCCAGGAGGATGGGAAAGATACCGTCATTGTCATCGTAAGGGATATAACAGAACAAAAACATAAAGATGACATCAGCAAAATCCTGGAAACTGTCTTTGAAGAGGCAACCGAAGGTATCATTATAGAAGATTCAGAACGCAACATCATTCATGTAAATCCTGCAATGTTGCGTATTTTAAATATGAAAGAAGAAATGTTATTGGGTAAACATTCCAATTTTCTTTCACAAATGTTAACACCTGAGATCAAAGAAAAAATACATACCAACATGGAGAAAGAAGGACACTGGTTCGGAGAAGTAGAGATCAGCATACCCGGGAACAAGACCATTTTGGCATGGTTGACCCTGGATGTTGTACGGGATAAAGCCGGTCAAACTTCCAATATTGTCGTAATGCTTACAGATATATCAGAGATCCATATATCCAGAATCAAGATGCAGCACCTTGCCACACATGACTCTTTGACCAATCTTCCAAATCGTGCCTTGCTGTTTGAACATCTTAATCATTCTATACTCTCTGCAAACAGAAATGCGAGCAAAGGAGCATTACTTTTCATAGATATAGACGGTTTTAAAGATATCAATGACAACTACAGTCATAAGACAGGAGACCAGTTACTTAAAGATTTTGCACTTCGTCTCTCAGAACTAAGCAGGAAAAGTGATATTGTCGGGCGTCTGAGTGGTGATGAGTTTTTACTGATCCTTGAAAATATTGAAGATATGGATGATATCCTCTGGACAGTAGAAAAGGTCAAAGCCCAACTCCTGGAACCTTTCGTTATCAATGAAATAAGTATCGATATCACTGTCAGTATCGGTATTGCCTGCTATCCGACGGACGGGGAAACAGCAGATCAGCTGATCCATGCGGCAGATCAGGCAATGTACCATGTAAAAAAGCACGGGAAAGACGGTTTTTCCTTTTACAATAAAGAGTTCTCCCTACTTTCAAGTGAATATTTCTTTATACAGAAAGCCCTCAGAAAGGCATTGAAAGAAGATGATTTCACTATCCTTTATCAACCTCAATTCTCTCTTGCAGACGGTTCATTGACAGGCATAGAAGCGTTACTGAGATGCAATAACAAGGATGTCAAAGATATTCCTATTTCCCGTCTCATTTCCATTGCAGAAGAGAGTAATATCATTAACAACATCAGCCGATTTGTCATGCATAGATGCTGTAATCAGATAAAAACCTGGCAGGACCTTTCCGGACGATCTTTGAAAATAGCGGTCAATCTTTCCCGAAAAGAGTTGAGTGACAAGGATCTGGTTCAGATCATCAAAGACAACCTCTCTTACTGTCATATTAACCCGATGATACTCGAATTTGAGATCACGGAGAGTACACTCTTGCAGAATAACCGCATGGCAAAACAGAATATAGAACAATTACGGGCATTGGGATGCAGCTTTTCCATAGATGATTATGGTACCGGTTTTTCATCCCTTTCCAATTTAAGAGAATTCAAACTGGATAAAATCAAGATCGACAGATCGTTTATAGAAGATCTTGAAAATAATGACAATGACAAGATCATTGTGTCTGCTACGATAAATATGGTCAAAGAACTTGGACTGACCGCCTTGGCAGAAGGTGTTGAGAATGAAGCACAGGAAGCACTCTTGAAATCATATGGATGTGACGAAGTACAGGGATATTACTATAGCTACCCGCTGTCAGCAGAACAAATGACCGAAGTGTTACTGAAACACAAGTGAAATAATGTAATTTTATTTGGGAGTTATGAATAAAAGAGTGTTGTGAAGACAACTGCCAAAAGGCAGTTGGGTGGTTAGTTACGGATACCAAGATCTGCTTTGATAGTATTCCATCTTGTAAGATCTGTATTTTTAAGATATCTCATAAGTCTTCTTCTCTGACCAACTAATTTAAGCAGTCCAAGTCTTGAAGAGTGATCTTTCTTGTTTGTTTTAAGGTGTTCTGTAAGATAAGTAATTCTTTCTGTTAAAAGTGCTACCTGAACTTCTGTTGAACCTGTATCGTTTTCGCCTCTTGCGTATTTAGCAATAATTTCTGCTTTTTTCGCCTGATCTAAAGCCATAATGACCTCCTGATTGGTATTTGATTCTCAAAATTGAGTCCGCAATCATAGCATAATAAACTTACTTAGGACTTATACTGCTCTGTACAGATGGACTTATGGGTCTTTAATATGAATTAGAGTAAAATACTCCTAATTAAAATGAAGGTTTATTTATGTTATTAACCCGTGCAAGCGAATATGCGCTTCTCTCCTTAGACAGTATTCGTAAATCAGACAGCCCAATTGGGGCAGAACAGTTGGCGAATGA
Source organism: uncultured Sulfurovum sp. (assembly GCA_964496995.1). Lineage (GTDB taxonomy): Bacteria > Campylobacterota > Campylobacteria > Campylobacterales > Sulfurovaceae > Sulfurovum. The sequence continues at coordinate 8,027 of CAZCBU010000303.1, read as the reverse complement.
ACTGTGTATCCCTAAAAGCTTTTTGGCTAAGATCCTTCAAAGTCTTGCCAAACAAGGTATCTTAGAGTCACGCAAAGGTGCACACGGCGGTTTCATCTTGGCAAAGAAGATCGAGGAGATCAGTATCAACAGCATTATCTTTGCTGCTGAAGGGAAGTCACCAGCCGTTTTTGACTGTACCTCATATGCAGGAACCTGCCCGAACGGTACCATCGGTTCTTGTGCTATTTCTCCGTTCCTTATGAATTTCCAAACTAAAATAGACAGTTTCCTTGACGGTCTGACACTTTCTGATATCTTAGAAGCCTAATGCAGTACGTATATCACTTATCACATATAGACCTCGACGGATACGGATGTCAATATCTCTCCACACAGTGTTTTAAAAACATCGAATGTTATAATGCCAATTATGGACCGGAAGTCACTGCACGCTTGGCTGAAATGGTCAAGAAGATAGAGCAGGACACATTTCTCAACGGTGATGACATAGAAAGACTCATTCTCATTACTGACCTCAACCTGACCACCAAAGAAGCTAACTGGATAGAAAAAGAAGCCGTACGCATAGGCGCCAAACTCCAACTGCTTGACCACCATGCTACCGGTGCAAAAGCAGCTGAACGGTTTGCATGGTACAAACTCGATACTTCACGCTGTGCCACCCTCATTACCTATGACTGGTTACAGACACATTACAACTTTGACAAAGAGAACAAACTGGCAAAGATCGTCAAAGCCATCAATGCCATTGATATCTGGGTTGCTGACGATGAACTGTTTGAATACGGAAAAGTGATGCTTGGTATGATCTCCGGTGCCAGAGAGATCAACCGTATCCTTTTCCCTGCTCAGGACAGGGCTTTTAAACTCTCTCTTATTGAAGCGGCAAAAGAACTCATTGAAGAGGAGAATGCGCCTATTGCACTGGATGATTCTCTTCATCAGATCAAAAAACGTTTTTTCCTGCAAAATGAGAATAATACAAAAGACAATCTGGTAGCCTTTTACGTCACCGATCTTTTAACAACAGACAAACAGCGTCTTACCATTACCTATAAAGGATATAAAGGTATCCTGGGGTACAACGTAGGAAATACTTCCATCATCGGTAATACCTGTATGCTGAACAATCCGGAATATGATTTTTATATGGATATCAATTTCAGAGGACACTTCTCTTTAAGAAGCAATAACAAACTCGATGTCTCGGAAATGGCTGCACACATTGGAAATGGCGGGGGTCACCCCAATGCCAGCGGCGGGAAAATTGAAGGATACAAAGACTCTTTTGTCTATGCAGATGTACGGAAGTTCGTACAGAACTATATAGATGAAAAGTGTTCTTGATCCAGTATACACTTACTGCTGAATCCCTAAAGATTCGCAAGGATCGTATCGACACTCTCTTTTGCATCCCCGAATAACATACGTGTATTCTCTTTATAGAAAAGAGGATTAGCGACACCGGCATATCCTGCTGCCATTGAACGCTTCATGACAATCACTTTTTTTGATTTCCAAACCTCCAGTACAGGCATACCGTAAATAGGGCTGTTTGGGTCATCCTGGGCTCCGGGATTGACAATATCGTTTGCACCGATCACCAACACCATATCTGTTTGCGGGAAATCCTCATTTATCTCATCCATCTCGAACACAATATCATAAGGCACTTTCGCTTCAGCCAGCAATACATTCATATGTCCCGGCAAGCGTCCGGCAACCGGATGAATACCAAAACGTACTGAAACCCCTCTATCCCGAAGTTTCTTGGTTATGTCAGAGATCATATGCTGTGCCTGTGCCACCGCCATCCCATATCCGGGAATGATCAATACATGTTTGGCATTCTGGAACTCCTGAGCCGTCTCTTCCGCAGTAATACCCACCACATCACCTTTTGCTTCCTCGCTTCCTGAAGAAGCAACACTCACATTTTTTGTCCCGAATCCTCCGGCGATCACAGAGATGAAACTTCGATTCATCGCACGGCACATAATGTAAGAGAGGATAGCACCGCTGCTTCCCACCAGTGCACCCGTAATAATAAGCAGATCATTTGAAAGCATGAATCCTGTTGCTGCGGCAGCCCAACCAGAGTAACTGTTGAGCATAGAGACCACTACCGGCATATCTGCACCGCCGATCGACATTACCATATGCACACCGAATATCAAAGCGATCACTGTCATGATAGCCAGAGGGAGAAGACCCGATGCCAGATCCTCTGTGCCCACAAATACTGTTCCCAACCAGATCGAGACCAGAACAAGCACAAGGTTGAACCAGTGGCGTGCAGGCAGAAGCAGAGGTTTACTGCCTATCACTCCCTGTAATTTGCCAAAAGCGACCACCGAACCGGTAAATGTCACTGCACCGATCAGGATACCCAAATAGATCTCTACTTCATGGATCGTTTTTTCGGCACCTTCAAAATGGGAAGAGGGATCAAGATAAGAGGCAAACCCGACCAGTACAGCAGCCAATCCCACAAAACTGTGCAGTATGGCAACCAGTTGGGGCATACCTGTCATCTCAACTCTCATAGCCACGACACTGCCGATGACCACACCCAGAATAATAGCAAAAGAAAGAAGCCCGTAACTACCGACCTGAATACTGAGAACCGTAGCCACCACAGCAATGAACATACCTGTCATACCATAGATATTGCCACGACGTGCACTCTCCTGGTTACTGAGCCCTCCCAGACTTAAAATAAAAAAAATAGCTGCAACGATATACGCAGCACTTAACAAACCTTCGGTCATGATTCAACTCTCCCTTTACTTTTGGAACATTTTCAACATACGCTGGGTTACAAGAAAACCACCGGTAATGTTGATGGTAGCCACCAGAACCGCCAATGCAGCCAGAATGGTAACGACACTTGACAGCTCGCCAGATAGCTGAAGCAAAGCTCCCAGAACAATGATCCCGCTAATGGCATTGGTGACACTCATAAGCGGTGTATGCAATGCCGGTGTCACATTCCAGACCACATGGTACCCTACAAAGCAGGCCAAGACAAAAACAGTGAAATGTGCCATGAATTCAGCTGGTGCCACTCTGCCGAGTCCCGCAAGCAGGACAGCCCCGATAAAGAGGAACAGTACGCTGCCCCAGGATCCTGTTCTCTCTTCTTTCAATACAGGGGTCTTCTCTACAGCAGGCTGAGAAGATTTGGCGATGGCCTGAACCTTTGGTGCAGGCGGTGGCCAGGTGATCTCTCCCTCTTTGATAACCGTTGCACCCCGAATTACATCATCATCCATATTGACATCGATCTGACCATTTTTCTCTTTACACAATTCAGAGAGAAAATGACGGATATTCGTACCATACATCTGACTGGACTGCGTAGGCAGACGACTTGGAAGATCGGTATATCCGATCAGTGTTACTCCATGTTTCACCACGACTTTCCCAGGTTCGGTCAGGGCACAGTTCCCTCCCTGCTCCGCTGCCAGATCCACGATCACAGAACCGTCACGCATCGACTCCACCATTTCAGCCGTGATCAGTTCAGGAGCCTTTTTACCGGGGATCAAAGCCGTAGTAATGATAATATCTACCTCTTTGGCCTGCTGTGCAAAGAGTGCCATCTCTGCTTTGATGAACTCCGGGCTCATTACTTTGGCATAGCCGCCCTCACCGCTGCTCTCTTCCTCAAATTCAAGTTCCAGGAACTCTGCACCCATGCTTTCAACCTGTTCTTTCACTTCAGGACGTGTATCAAAAGCACGTACAACAGCTCCCATCCCGTTTGCCGTTCCCAAAGCAGCCAGGCCGGCAACACCTGCACCGATGACCATCACTTTTGCCGGAGGTACTTTGCCTGCTGCAGTGATCTGGCCGGTAAAAAACCTTCCAAAATGGTTTGCAGCTTCCACGACAGCTCTGTATCCGGCAATATTTGCCATGGAACTCAAAGCATCGAGCTTTTGTGCCCGGGAGATCCTCGGCACAGAGTCCATAGCGATCACCGTAGCTTTACGTGCTGCAAGCATTTTCATCAGTTCGGGGTTCTGTGCAGGCCAAATGAAAGAGATCAACAATCCCCCTTCTTTCAAGAGTTCTGATTCGTGAGTACCAAGAGAGGGATGTATTTCGGGAGCACGTACTTTCAGTATGATATCAGCTTCCGACCACAAGGTTTTGGCATCATTGATGATCTCAACCCCTTCTTCACGATACAGATCATCAGTGAAATGGGCATGCTCCCCCGCTGCAGATTCAAGCGCAACCTCAAAACCAAGCTTCTTCAGCCACCTTGTTGTTTCAGGCGTTGCCGCTACACGTTTTTCTCCGGAATGGATCTCTTTAGGGATACCTATTTTCATTGATCTGTTCCCTCCCTTTTCATTTTTATTCTTCTGTAAATTATAATAGGATTTGTCTATTTAAGTGCTTACCTATGATACAAGTCGTTTAAAATTCACTTAATATTAAACTGCTATACTTCGTAGATAAGAGTTAGGAATCATTGAAATATGATACTCTTAATAAATAATATGATAACGCTAAACCTATCGTGAGGTAGGGACAGAAAGCCATGGGTCTTTGAGTGAATGTTCACTGAAAGATCGCCAGGTTGCCGATGAAACAAAGATATAATAATATTTTATATAAAATATCTATACTCTATTTCTTCTCAATCTTCATTTTCTTTCGTCTCTTTTTTTAGCATCAAACAAAAGGATTTTCATGTACAATTCACATGCGCTGATAAGAGGGATATCGATCCTCTTTATTTCACTACTATTGACAAACTGTGGAGGCGGAGGCGGTTCAGACACTGCCTCTGCTGCCGGAGCAACTTCAGGAACAACCCCTGGAACTACTTCAGGAACAACTGGAACAGGAGATTCTGCTTCTGATCCGAAATATGCACTTTCATACAAAGGTCTTACGTTTTATTATCAAGGATTGACTCCTTCCCAATATAAACTCGATCAGCTGACCAATGATGAATTCAATGCCCTGGGCAGTGCACAGAAACTTCAGGTAGCCAATAAACTCCTGACCACACTCTTTTTCGGATATCCTCAAAAAGAACTGCAGGCAAAGATCGATTCCGATAACTTTATCAATGGCATTCGAACTGGTCTTGAAGAAGAGAAAACAGACAAAGCCTGGCTTGAAAGCTACATTCTCGATGAAGATAAATTCAGACAATACAGCAGTTATAATGAACCACAGGCCATTAATATCCTGAGCCGTTTTTATGCCATGAAAGATCTTGACAGCTATTTTTTCAAAAACTGGGTTGCCTATATATTGACACAGACGATCATGTTCTCCCCTGCGTATGAGCTGAGTACGACCCATACACCCAATATTTCCAGGGTATACAACCGTATCGTTACTTTTCTGAATGAAGAAAGCGGTATGCGTTTTATTACCTATGTACATATGATGAGTGAAGATAACTGGAGACGCTTCAGAAGTCCGGAAGATAACGGAAGAGAGATGCTGGAGATCTATCAGCTCGATATGGACGATGCGCATGTGCCTATTGCAGGTAAAGCATTACAGAACTGGAAACTCAATACAGACAATGATACCCTGGAAGTCGGACTCAATCAAAATACGACAGCGCTTAACCTTTTCGGTACAACTATCTACAACGGTGATGATTTCTATCGTGAATTGGTCAAATCAGATCTTTTTACAAAAGGTGTTACCAAAAGACTTGTAGATTTTTTCTTCCCTGAAGCCAGTGCTGCAAAAAAGCAACAGATCACAGAAACGATTGTCTCAAGCCAGCCGGAAACATGGCAGGATATCCTGCTTCAAATTGTTTTTTCCGAAGAGTATCTTCTACATAACCAAAGGGCACAAAGTGCGGAAGAAACTTTTTTCTCTTTGGCAAAAAAAATGGACTATAAACACAGAACAAGTACTTTGGCTTATTTCAAAGAGAGTCTGGAAGATATGCATCAGGCAAGTATGAAATATAAGTTGGGGAAAATCGAACGTGTCCCTCTGGACACACTCTCCTTTGCCTATTATCATAAATTCATCAGAAATGAAGTACTTCTCAGAAGATCCAATCCTGATGCGGTCAACGACTATGATTCCTGGTCTCGATCGGGATGGAGTGACAGTTTCATTTCCTTTGATACTTTCGATCATGACAGCAACAATGATACCGTCAGTTTGGATGCATTTGTCAATTATCTTTTCAAAACCACTACTTCACGGGCAGCGAGCAGTGAAGAACTCAAACTTTTCAGAGATCACATGATAGAAAGCCGGGATGGTAAAAAACTGTTCCGTTATGAGTTCAATATGTTCGTTACCTATGACGATGCTGAGAGACAAACAAGGAAAAGAGAAGAAAATAAAAGAAATATTGCATTCATTGTATTGGACTATATTTCAAGATTAGACACAACATACAGACAAAGCGAGGTACACTAAAATGAAACGAAGAGATTTTATAAAATTATCACTGGCAGCAGGTTCTGCCATACTTTTACCTGACTTCAGTTATGCCGCGAACCTGGATGTCAGCCAGATCAGTTTTTCCTCCGGGGACTATTCAAATAACAATGCTCAGACGATTATGATATTCATGTATGGCGGGGCAAGCCAGTTGGCCGGAAATCTTACCAATTTTGATGAAATAGAGAGTAAATCACAAAGCAGTTACGACTACTTCCGCGGTGTGACCAAAACAGCGAATGGCTGCTGGCAGGAAGCTGGCGGTACGGCTATGGAAACACTTATGGAAAATGGTGATATGACACTGTTCCGATGCTGTTACTCGGCAGTCAGAGAAGCAGCAGGCAATAAATCACATGGTGAGTGTACAGTACAGAATCAAAAAGGTACCTTTGACGAGGATGGCGGGGGTATGCTTGCAAACCTCGCACAGGTACTCAAGGCAAATGGCGTTGTCAATGAAAATACACTTATGCCGTTCGTCACTATGGAAGGAGAATCCAACTTCTATGTGGAGGGGAACTACCCTCTGCCAGGATATTTAAAACCCGTAGGTATCAATGAAAATTTTGACAATCCCTATAAAAGAAATGTAAGGAACTGGACTTACTATACTGAAGCAGAAAGAGATATAGACAATTATAACCAAAGTGATGAAAATGGTGGTTTTGATCCAGCTTTGAGTGGGAAAATGGATACACTTGCACAAAAGAACAACCAGGTAGGAAAAATAAAAGATGCCCTGGGAAGAAGAGGCACACTCAGCAACTTCATAGATTCTATTGCAGACTCAGTAACCCCGGATCTGGGAGATGATGCCTATCCAGACAACTCTTTTTCCGAAAAAATAGAAGCAGCTGTCAAATTACTGATAAAAAATCCTGATACTAAAGTATTGACCATCGGTACAGGTGGACTTGGCGGCTGGGATGACCATAATGAAGCCAGGGACTATGTCACCAGAATGGAGAGACTTTTTGGAGCATTGAAATCAGCAATGGCACATCTCAAAGCAGAGGGTAAAGAGCAGAATATCAACATTATGGTCTTTGGAGAATTTGGAAGAAATGTCAACCTTAACTCTGCACACGGATGGGACCATGGAAACTTGCAGAACTTCTATGTGCTGGGCGGAAAAGGCTACTTTAATCATAAGGGGGCTGTAGGAGAAACTGTTGTTGATGCTTCAGGCAGTATCAACAGACTGTACCTGAAACCCAAAAGCGGAACCTATCAATTTGAACCACTCAGTATCGCAGCGACACTCTATAAAATTTACGGGATCGAGAATCCTGAAATATTAACCAATAACAATAGAGCCATTTCTGCACTCTTCAGCTGATCTATATCTTCACTCTCGCTTCCAAAGCACGCGAGAGTGACATGATGTCTATATTTTCAAGTTCTACTCCCGTAGGTACACCCTGTGCGATCTTTGTGAACCTTATATCCAGTCCTGTCAATTTATCTTCAATATACAGTATCATGGTATCGGTTGCAATACTCGGAGGAAAAGCAAAGATGATCTCATCTACACCCCCTACTGCATAAAAAAGATGTGCTTCATCCATATC
>CAZCBU010000302.1:0-2780 GCA_964496995.1 uncultured Sulfurovum sp. | reverse complement strand
ACTCATATGTTTGAGGAACGCTACCAAGCCTTTCGCCTCTTCTGCCGTAATCCCAAGATTTGGCATCATACGTGCATGTGTAGGATACTGTGATGGGTGCTGAAGGAATTCAGCCATTGCTTCCTCAACTGTATTTTTCCCTGTCATTCCCTGAAGCGGTCCGCCTTTTTGCCAAGCCGGATCCAACCATGCTTTTGTCAAATCCGGTGCATAGTATGCGCCGTTTCCAAGCAGTGTATGACAATCCATACAGTTCTTCGCCTGAGAAGTCAGTTTTCCAAGGTGCAGAAGTTCCTCTGCCTCTTTCTCACTCCACTCTTTTCCGAAGAACAGTTCTTTTTCACCGATCACCGGTACTTCATGTCCTCTTTTTTTACTCATTTTGTAATCAATGTGATAATTGATCACGGTTGGAGCCGGTACTCTTTTCTCTACCCCATTCTTCAGATCTGCGTCTGTCCCCATTGAGATCTGTCCCAGCGTATCGAACGTCAGCCAGATAAGCAACATTGTTGCAAACCCTGTTACCCATGCCGCTGAACGACGCCAAAACGATATACTGGTCCAAACCGAAGCATTTTCGTTAGCCATGTGTCCTCCTTTTTTTTTGATGGAACAGTTCGAAGCAACTCTGCCTCAAACCATATCCATACTATTTGTTTGGTTCCTCTGTTACTTCATCGTTATCTTCATATCTTGCATCCCCTGCTGTAATCAAATAGTAGTACAGATGGGGGATAAAAAGATATGCCAACATCGTTACCATTAATACCTTTAATGTAAAATGGTTACTCTGTATCATGATCGCGAAGTCATAGAGGAAATAAGTTTGTAATGCCCAAAACAGATACCCTACAGGCATCCATTTCTTGGAAAAATAACCCATTTTCGCGAGCGTAATAACTGCTGCATACGCAACGCCGAAAACAAGTACGAGGGTTGATTCTACAAAGATAGGCAGAAACTTGTCCAACGCTATCTCTGGTCTTACGATCAACGGTTCCATCAATGGCTCCTGTATCATATCTATTTACTAAAAGGATCAAAACCTTAGAGCATGGAGTATTATGACAGCTTCAAAAAGCGTTGACATTGACGTATATCAAGAAAATCTATAAAATTCATAAATTAAGATGAAGAAGTTAAGAAGAAATTATACTTCTTTTTTAGAAGAAAAAGTTATAAGTGGTTATCGTAGAAGTCTATTCTACGATACATCTTGCAGTAAAGTACGGTCTGCTATAGTTAGGAGAGACAAAGTTGTCTCCCTCGAGAAACCACTCTTTGGATTTTTGTACAGTCACGGTCTGTGCTACTTTTCTCAGCATTCTGCTTTCACAGATAACAGGCTTATCATTTTCAAAAGCCTCTTTGACCGCATTCATCCTACTCACCGTCATCGCATAGTGTGCCCCGATCATCACCGTAAGCACCGTAGTGACCCAAAGCAGCCCCTTCTTCAGTGCCCCTTCCGACATAAAAGGTCTGGTAGCGACAAAAACGGTGACAAGAAGTATGATCCCACCCAGAATCAGGTAGGCACCTTCAAGATAGAAAAAATTTTTAAGCGTTGTCATAGCATATCCTTAGCACTTTGATATCTGTCGATATCCTCATATTTGGACAAATAGTAACATACTTTTATACGATGTCCGTTGATATTCATCAAGCGAATTTTAGTCAAAAGGCTCTATACTGTTAAAACTTTTATCTTTTGACGGAACAACATGATGAACAAAATGAGCAAATATCTTCTCCCTGCCCTCTTTCTGGGCTTTCTGATCTTCGGTCTGGCAGCCTTTATGGACAGCAAACCCAGTCAGAAGAATGAGCGTGTCTACAAAGCGGTACAGCAGTATAGCCCATACTATTTTGACAAACGTTTCGGCGGTCTGCAGATCATGAACAGGGAAGACCCGGAATTTAAAGAGAAGCCGAACAATATGACTGTCTTTAAAGAGTTTGAACGTCTTGAGAAGGCATGGGGAAAGAAACACTTGAAGCTGGAAAAAGACAATCTCATCATCCTCGACAACAACGGGAAAAAACAGGCGGTACTCCCACTGCAAAATCGGGATGAGATCGAGTTCGTCCACCGCTATTACGGAGTATAGTCATGACAGATATTGTAATCACCCTCGTCTTCTCCATTGTCATGCTTGTCTTCATGGCATTCCCTTCCATGAAGATCGTCGGCTGGCTCAGACCCAAAACCGACTTCAGTGAGCAGACCTACAACGTACTGCAGATTCTCCTGACCGTTATCCTCTCTCTGATGATAGGGCTCTTCCTCAAATACGCTTAATAACCGCCCATTAACCACATTTTCGCTAAAATATTCCATTAATTTTACATGCCTCTGGCATGGGTCGGAGTACAACGAATGAATAAAGCAAAATATATCTGGATGGACGGAGAGCTTACCCCTTGGGACGATGCAAAAGTTCACGTCCTTACACATACACTGCACTATGGAAACGGTGCAATTGAAGGGACAAAGGCCTACAAAACCGTCGATGGAAGATGTGCCATCTTCAAACTCAACGAGCATACCCAAAGACTGCTCAACTCATCCAAGATGACACTGATGGATGTCCCCTTTACACTCGAAGAGCTCAACGATGCACAGGTCAAACTGCTGCAGGAGAACGAACTCTTCGAAGGTGCATACATCAGACCACTGGTCTATCTGGGCTACGGCGTTATGGGACTTTACCACAAAGACGCACCTGTCAATGTCTCCATCTCCGCATGGGAATGGGGTGCCTATCTGGGTGAAG
>CAZCBU010000301.1:0-7624 GCA_964496995.1 uncultured Sulfurovum sp. | reverse complement strand
GATTCCTCTTTTTCCAGTGTAATATAGAGTCTTCCGTCTTCATACTTTGCATTGACAGTATCTCTGTCTATCCCTTCCGGCAGGACAAAGGCACGTGAAATGAGACCAAAACTGCTTTCACAGAGGTAATAATCTTCTTTTTTCACCTCATTTTTCATCTTTCGTGTCGCTTTGACGGTCAAGATATTGTCTTCTATCTGAAGCTCAATATCATCCTTATCCACACCCGGGAGATCTATCTCAATATTAAAGGTGTCAGATCCCTTTTTGGCAAGATTGGCGAAAGGAAGATGGCTTGCAACATTGGCAAAGCTCTCTTTCGCAACTTCAAGTCCGTGTTCTACTTTCTCTTCTACTGTATGTCCGATATCTTTTGCTGTTTTTACAATATCCATTTTTAACCTCCTTCTGATTTCTTTATTTGATTTCAATCTTTTTAGGCTTATTCTCTTCTTCTTTGAGTTTTGGAATGATCACTTCAAGCACACCGTCTTTTGATTCAGCATGGATGTTCTCCACATCTATCTTTTCAGGCAGTGTAAATGATCTGCTGAACTTACCATAGGCACTCTCTACCTTATAGTAATCATCCTCTTTGACCTCTTCTTTCATTTTACGCTCACCTGAAATGGTCAAGACATTGTCTTCTGTGGTGATCTCAATATCTTCTTTTTTGATCCCTGGAAGGTCAAGTTCCACATGGTAGGCATATTCACCTTCACGTGTATTGACATTCGGGATAAAAGAAGAGATCACACTCTCTTCTCTTACAGGATCCAATGTCTGCATCAATGTATTGAACAGATCAAAACTTCTTCTTGCTTCATTATAAGGGTTATATTTTGTGACTAACATAAGACACTCCTTTCATCATTTATTATTTTTCTTTTTTATATCTGTATTATAAAGATCTGTATGCCATATGGCATGCTACTTTAGTTGCATTTTTATTTTTTTTCTGTATTTTTCGCTTTTTCTGATCCCTCAGAGAAAACTTTCTCTTTAAAATCTTTAAGTTTTGCTGTCAGGGAATCAAACAGTTTCTCTGCTTCATTTTTACCCTTGATCTCTTTTTGTACATTTTTTATCTCTTCATGCAACACTTTATAGCTTGTCGTACTCTTACTTACGTATCCCAGCTTTTCTGCCACATCCAACGCATCACTTGCCGCATTGAGATAGTTGAGTGCACGTTCTTTATCCTCTTTTGCCACGCGGGAAGCTGCTGCGATCAGATCTGCACTTTCAAAGAGTGGGATAGGTACAACCTGTGTCACTTCCGTAAAAGTACTCAATGCGATATGCAACACCTCTTTGGCTTTGTCCAGTTTGTCATCGTGAATATATTTAGCTGCCAGTTTCAAAGCATCCGGGTATGATGCCAAAGGCAGACTCACCACGGTAATGTCTATTTGGCTGACCAATGGAAGCATCAGCGCTCTTGCCTGCTGTATTTTGCCCTCATTCAAAAGATCTTTGACATTTTCAACGGCAATATCCACATCTTTTGATGTTCCTATGAACTCCTGTACTTTGATCACATTGTTGATAGGCAGGAATTTCGGTGCATCTTTGGCAGCCAGGATCACTTCAAGTTTCCCAATCGCTTTTTCAAGGTCCTCAGTTGCTTTTTTGGTATCTTTTTTATCCAGTGCCAAAAATGCATCTTGCGCGAATTTCAAAGAATCTATCGCTTCTGCTGCCAGTTTGCTTTGTGTACCCTTGGCATCCTCTCTTGCATTGTCAATGGCGATCTGATGTACCTGTTTCACTGTGGCATCTTTGGCGGCCTGCTCTTTTGCAAAACCTGTTGTTCCTAAAAGTAAAGATGCTGTCACGGCTGAAAGTAATAGCTTTTTCATATTTGACTCCTTCATGTTTATTTGAAGAAATCATAAAACAGAATGGGAAATAGCCGATGCAACTTTTGTTGCATTTTCAAAAAAAAGAGAAAAAATTAAAAAAGTTTTATTTTGTCAAGCAGTTTACCGGCATCCAGTATCTGTACATTTTTATTTCTGGTCTCGATCGTGCCATCCTCTTTCAGTGCTTTCAAATGGCGTTCCACCACATGGCGTACCGTACCGATAAGTTTGGCGATCTCTGTATTGGAGAGTCCCTGAAGCAGATTGTATTTCATGATATTGTTGGGATCCAAATTTTGCAGAAGCAATTTAATAAGACGCTCTGAAGTACTGTAGAGGGAAAGGTCGGAAGAGAGCTCTTCCATATGCCTCATCTGCTGTGCCAGGTAAGGAAAGAACTTACTGTTGAATGTTTTATTGCTGGAGATCAGCTCCCGCACATACTCTATAGGCATTTGCAGTACCTCACTCTCCTCCATCACTTCATACATAATGTCATGGTCCTTGCCGTCAAGCAGAATGATCGTATCGAACATATCCCCCTCACGGTAAATAAAGATGGTCTGTTCTTTGGCATTCTCCAGGTTGAGCTGATAACTCTTGATCTTTCCCCTGATAACAATGTAAAAGTAGCGGTTCAGCTCACCGTGTGTAAAAGGGGTCTCTCCCTTTTTAAAGATCATCTGTTTCGTATAGCGACTGATCTCACTTCGTGTGGTTTCATCAAGTCCGGTAAAGGGAAGCAGTTCGTACCTAGGCATTGCTCTTCTCCTGAAGTTTTATAAATAACATGATAAATCATACTATGATTCTGCTTTTGATTCCTATTAACGTACCAAGTAAATATGCTATACTTTTCTTCCATTTTAAAAAGGAAAGCAATGTACACTGTTCAAGCCCATGCCAAAGTAAATATATTTCTAAAGATCACCGGTCATAAAGAGGGGTACCATACCCTTATGTCACGATTTGTACGTGTGGATGACCTCTATGATACCATTGAGTTCGTTCCCTGTGAATGTGAAAGTTTCACCATAGAAGGATGTGATGATATACCTTTGGAGAGTAACACTATTTACAAAGCCTACAAAGCCCTGAATGATCACACCGGTGATCTGGATATACTGAATTTCTTTTACAGACACAAAGTCGTGGTCACAAAACGTATCCCTGCCCAGGCAGGGCTTGGCGGAGGATCTTCAGATGCTGCAGCTTTCATGAGACTGGTCAAAGAGGCATGTGATCTTCTCATTTCTGATGATGACCTGGCAGAAATAGGGAGTAAAGTGGGTGCCGATGTACCATTTTTCATCTACAACTACAGCTCTGCAAATGTAGCAGGTTTCGGAGAACTGGTCATGCCTTTTGAAGAGCCCCCTTTACAGCTGGAACTCTTTACTCCTGATATAGGCTGTGATACAGCAGAAGTCTATAAGACGTTCAACAAATATCTTCTGCGAAATGTTGATCTGACCAGCTTTTTCGGCTGGGACAAGATGGATTCACGTACCCTGCTTAAACTTATTCAGGACCCGGTAGTATTGAATGATCTTTTTCCTGCTGCCATGGCAGTCTGTCCGGAACTGGAAAAAGCCAAAAAAGAGGGATGGTTCTTCTCGGGAAGCGGCAGTACATTTTTCAGACTTAAAGAGCAGTAGTCATCGGAAACGGACTTTTATTTATTATTAATTTATAACAGTTATAATAAAAACATATTTACAAAAGGTCACCCTCTCATGTCTACAACAGCTTCCCACTATCCTGATATTTTCAATGAACTGAAAGTACAGGTACGAGAAAAAGGTCTGCTTGACCGTGTCCCTGTCCGCGGTTCCATTGAAATGGCCGCAGTACTCCTTTCCATGATCGTCGCTTTGGCAACGGCACCTCTTTGGAATCCGATACTGCTCGGACTTTTCATCACACTTGTCATGACACGCTCCGTATTTGTTTCCCATGACATTTTGCATACACAGTATTTCAAAAGCAAATCACTTTCCAAAAAACTCTCATACCCTTTTTCCGCCATTATCCTGAGTAACTCCTCTTCCTGGTGGGACTACAAGCACAATGTCAATCACCATACCTACTGCAACGTTATAGAAAAAGATGAAGATATCCGTGCACTTGACGGTGCTTTTACCCCGAACAAAGGAGACAGTCCTTTCATTAAAAAATACAAATATATCATTTTCTGGGGTTCCATGTTCTTTATGTTCCCGGCATTCATCGCACAGTCCTACAGCTTTGTCATCAAGCGTAAACTCTGGGGAGAATTTGCCTTGATGTTACTTCACTGGCCGCTCATTTGGGGCACACTCATTTATCAGATCGGTGCACTCCATACACTGTATGTGGCACTTACCGTCAATTTTGTACTCTCTCCATGGCTGGCTTTCGGATTCATTACCAACCATCTGGGCTGTGAGACTTTCCATGAAGAGGAAGCCAAAGATCTCTCCTGGATGGAATTGCAGATGAGAGGAAGCCGTTCACTCTCCGGAGGCTCTCTGATCCATTGGTTCTATGGCGGGCTCAATACACAGATCGAACATCATCTTTTCCCGAAAGCACCAAGGTTCAACCTGCTGAAAGTACAAAAGATGACCAAGGATTTTGCAAAAAAACATCATATTCCTTACTTTGAAACCACTCCTGTCGAAGCATATATGCAGATCAACCAGGCATTGAAGTCATATTAAATTTTTTCAACTGTGACGTATTATATTTTTATTTAATACGCTATAATTGAAAATTCTATTATGGAGGAGATCTATCATGAGCGATATTGCTATTGTTAAATTGTTTAAAGATATGTTTGGGAAAATCTTTGGAACTGAAGAGAAAAGTGAAAAAGTGACACTTGTGAGTGATATAGAAAAAACATCTGAGAAAAGTAAGACTGTTGCAAAAGAAGTAAGCGGGAAGGTCAAAAAAACACCTGCAAAGAAAAAAGAGCCTGTTAAAAAGAAAGCTGCTGCTTCAAAGAAGAAAGAGATTGCAAGCGAGAAAAACAGTACCCCTAAAAAGAAAACTCCAGGCAGCAAGAAAAAGACGGTAGCCAAAAATACCGTTGAAAAAAAGACTGTTGATAAAAAAGAAACAACAAGATCTGAGGAGAAGAAAAAAACAAAAACAGCACCAAAAGGTACTAAAAAAGCTGAAAAGCTTGCACTCTACACCAAAGCCTTTAAAAAACTGTATGGAGAAGTAGATGAAGATTTTCTAGAGATCATTGTAAAAAATCTTGGTCCATCCATCTATAAAAAAGATGCCGAACTTGTTTCATGTTCCGACCCAAAAGAGCTTGATACTGTCAGAAAAAACTTCCTTATGAAAAAACTGGGTTTAGAAGAAGATAAAGAGGTCTTGGATGCAGCCATTAAAGAGGTTTGTGAAGAGCTGAAAGAGTCAAGTAAAAAATACCGTGCACTTTTCTATTACAGACTGGCCCAGAAGTTTAAAAAAGAGTCTGTGTTAAGCTAAGCTTTCCACCTGAATTCCTTGAAAAGGTCCTCAAAGACCTGATCCAGGGGAGCAACAATAACCAACTTCTTTTTACTCACTGGATGCATAAAGACCATCTTTTGTGCATGCAGCAACAGCCTGTGGCACTCAAACTTCTCTCTAAACAAATTGTTATGCTCACCACGTCCATGTTTCGTATCTCCTACTATGGGATGAAAGATATGTTTCATATGTCGCCTGAGCTGATGTTTCCTCCCTGACTTAGGCAATAGCCTTACCAGGGAATAGCGTGCCACAGGATAACGGCTTACAGGGTATGGCAACTCAACGGTTTCCAAGCGTTCATACTCGGTCTGTGCCTCCTGTTCTTCTTTGGTGATCCCCTTCTCTTTTTGAACTTTGGTATCGAGCATCTGTTTTAAAGGGTGGTCTATCTCCCCTGTAGTTTCTGTGTAGCCACGCACAATAGCAATGTACTCTTTCTGTACCAGGTTGTCACGAAAGAGTTGTGACACTGTCTTTGCTACTTCTGCATTCAATGCAAAAAGTAATACACCTGATGTCGGTTTGTCCAAACGATGAACAGGATAGACATACTGCCCTATCTGGTCACGCAGCTCCTGCAATGCAAAACGTGTTTCATGTTTGTCAATAGGTGATTTGTGTACCAGAAGCCCGGAGGGTTTATTGATCGCAACAATATGCTCATCCTGGTAGAGTATCTCCAAAGGTTTCAGCTCGGTATTTTCCATCTGGAATTATATGATATAATTCTACAAAACTAGATAGACAAAGGAATACGTTGGGTATTAACATCGTTGCACAGAACAAAAAAGCCAGACACGATTATGAGATACTTGAGAAGTTTGAAGCAGGTATTGTGCTTGCCGGGGCAGAAGTAAAAGCCCTGCGTGCGAAACGGGCGAACCTTTCAGATGCTTTTTGCCGTTTTATTCAGGGGGAACTGCATCTCATGAATGCACATATCGCCCATCTTGAAACAACGAACAGACACTATGTCCCTGATACCAGAACACCCAGAAAACTGCTTTTGCACAAAAAAGAGTTGGAAAAACTCTATGCGAAAGTCCACAAAGACGGACTGACCATCGTACCACTGATGATCTACTTCAATGAACGTAACCTTGCCAAAGTCAGTATTGCCATTGCCAAAGGTAAGAAACTGCATGACAAACGTGCAGATATGAAAGCTAAAACCCTGGACAGAGAAGCCCATCAGGCTATGAAAAATCGCTCTTATTAAGCGGTTTACGCCGCTCTCTTTTTGCTTTTAACTCTTCTCTTGCCGAAAGATGGTCACGTCTCGGTAACACTCTCTCTTTTCTTGCCTGCATCAATCTAACATGCGCATTGGGGTTGAGTTTCCTGTCTTCCTGAAGACGTTGATACAAAGAGACCCGTTCATACCCTATAAAAGTATAGATGGCTATCTTCATTTTACGTACCAGCCACCTTAAAAATCGTCTCAAAGGTGCTCGCATGAGACGGGCAATAAGTTTTTCCAGCCAGCCAAAAAGATAGCGGAAAAGTCTGTTGACCGAGGCTAAGATCCTTTTTAAAAAAGGGATCTTCTCCATCCAATTCAGAAGCCAGGAGAAAACAACTACCTCAAAAACCGGTGCCAGCCAGCTACCCCAGACCACGTTGCTTAAAAAATAAAAAAGTGCGGAGAAAACTTTCAGAAAAACTGCAAGAAGAAAACTCCATATCTTGGCAATAAAGACTTTCACTGCCAGCATCCCACCCATGAATTTACCCATGAAACCAAGAGAACCCACAAAAGCAAAAAGGGTTATGATCTTTTTGATCAAAGGGAACTCCATAAAGTTATGCTTGATATGCTCTGCCAAACGTTTGAAATCATCTTTGAGATGGTCCATGAAATGGACTTTGAAGTTATGCGTCAAGACACGTTCGACCATATAACGCTTTCCCAGTCCGGTGGCAGAAAGAAGAAGGATCTTTCGCAAAAAGACTTGAATGACGAATTTTCCTTTGATCAGAAAAAAGGCAGTCAAGATAGCAATGATGTTCTTTTTAATGAAGAGGTAACTATCCAGAATGATCGTAAAGATGTATTCTCTGACAGGATCTATGAACAGCAGTCCTGTCAAAAACAGTACAATGATGGCCGGGACAAGCCATCGCCATAACGGTCTATTTTTCATCTTCTTCTTTTTTACGAAGTGAAGCTTTGATAGTGGCATAAAAGCGTTTCATCTTGGTGACAAAACGGCTCTCTTTGGAAAAATACTTTATCCTGAAAGCAC
>CAZCBU010000300.1:0-4695 GCA_964496995.1 uncultured Sulfurovum sp. | reverse complement strand
ATTATCAAAGCAGATCTGAATTACATTAAAGAGCATGCCAAAGATATCATCACACCTATCTTGATCACAGATGAGAGTAAATATGAAGCTATTGATAAAAATACCAATGTGGTCATTACCGGCGATGCTATTATGGAAGTGATCTAATGCAGAGTGATAATATCTATTATTATATTGTGTATGCGGTTATTTTAGTAGCGTTTTTTGTGGTTTTAAAATCACCGAAAAAGAAATAGACAGGTAATACTGTGTTAATAGCTTCTGGCTATACTTGATTATGATGAAAATACTACTCTTGGAAGATGACAAGATCCTCTGTGACTCACTAAAAGACTTTTTGGAGCTGGAAGGCTACAGTGTAGATACTGCCCATAGAGGACCGGAGGTTTTTGATCTGACATTTAACAAAAAATATGACCTCTATATTTTGGATGTGAATGTACCGGATATTGATGGGTTCAATGTTTTGAGTTCTCTTAAAGAAGCGGGAGATAAGACACCGGCTATTTATATCACAGCGCTGACTGATATCAATTCTATCTCAAGGGGATTTGAAATTGGTGCGGAGGATTATATTAAAAAACCTTTTGATCCTGAAGAACTTATTGTACGGATCAAAAGCAAGTATAGACAGGAAGATCGAGTGATATATTATAATGATATCGCCTATGATCCTGTAAGCAGAACCGTTAAAAAAGCCTCTGAGATCATTAGTCTTGGAGAAGTGCAGCTTAATATTTTTCATATGCTGATAACCCAGCAAAATAAAGTAGTGGACAGTTTTGTATTAATGGATCTTCTTGAACAGCCAAATGCAAATGCACTGCGGGTGAATATTGCCAAACTTAAAAGCAAGTTAGGGATGGAAATACGGAATATCAGAGGACAGGGGTATATGATTGAGAACATATGAGTTAGAGTCGCTTCTAAAGAGTTTTTTTATTTTTTTTATTCTTTTGGAGGTGCTTCTGGCTATTAACTTTTGGCATGAATTCCAGAATAAAAAAGTAGAATTTGAAGAAAAAATACAACTTGAGATGAAGCTTTGTGCCTATCGAATAGAGTGTGATGGCCTAAAAACGGATTTTGTTGAAAAGGGTGCAGATAAAGAAGAGAATATATTTTACAGATATGGTGACTTCTATAGTTATTTTAAAGTACCTACCGTAGATAAATATCTCATGCAGGTCATTTACCCAAAAAGCCGTTACCTCTCTCGGCTTGAAAAAATAAAATATAATGTTTACAATAAATTTTTCTTCTATTCTCTTTTTTCTGCATTGATTTCTTTGCTATTCTCCCTGTATGCATTTATGCCTCTGCGCAAAGCTTTACGTTTGAATGAAGAGTTCGTCAAAGATATTTTACATGATTTTAATACCCCTATTAGTTCGATGCGTATCAATTTAAAACTTTTTAAAAGAGAGATAGGGGAAAATAAGAAAATTGAAAGATTGGAGAATAATATTGAAACTATTTTGTCTTTGCAGGATAATCTACAAATTTTCCTAAAAGGTATTCCCGCACAGATCGAAGTATTCGATCTGAAAGAGGTACTTGAAAAACGTATCAAGTATTTTAAAGTCCTCTATCCTGATATCGACTACACTTCTTCTGTAGAAAAAGTTTTACTCCAAACCAATAAAGATGCACTTACCCGTATTCTTGATAATTTACTGAGCAATGCGGGCAAATATAATAAACGCAGTGGGAAAGTTGTCATAACTATGAAAGAGAGGTATCTTTATATTGAAGATACGGGAAAAGGGATCAAAGAGCCTTCCCGGATATTTGATCGGTACTATAAAGAGCAGGACCGGGGGATAGGAATTGGTTTACATATCGTCAAAAAGCTTTGTGATGAACTGTCTATATCTATAAAAGTGAAAAGTAAAGAGAAAAAGGGAACAATGATCCTATTGAATTTAAATAGAATAATGGCCTAGTTTTTTTATAGAAAATCTTACTTGCCAAAAGAGATCATATTTGTATATTTAGATCTCTTTCTGAAATGTTTAGGGATTTGTTATCTCTTCCATCATGCTTTCATGATCAATACTCCATTTAAGTGCTTCATCTCTTGTAAATTCAGATAAAGCATAGGCATCGGAAATAGATGTATTCAACACTTCTTTCAAAAATGAATCCATTTTACTTCTCATAGTAATGGGAGTGATACTCAATATGATGTCCTTTAAAGAAGAAGTATTTTTTGCATGTTCTATAGCCTCTGAACAGTTTTTATAAAATTGGAAAGGATCTTTTGGTGCAAGTGCTTCAGCACTTTTTTCCAAAGTCAGAGCGATCTTCAATGGCGTGATGTCTCCCCGCTCTTCAGCTGCTTTGATCATATTTTCATGTATTTCATCATGAGTAAGACCAAGTATTTTTTCCATTTTTCCCATATCTTTTTGTTTGTGTGCATATGCCAACGTAGTCAATGGCGTAATATTCTGTATGTTTGTACTGACATCAGCCATCAGTTTTCCCTTGAATGCCTCTCCTGATTCCCTGTCTATACCATTTATGACGATCAAAGGGTAGTTCCCATCCACTTGTGCTTGTGATACACTTAAGCTGAATGCCCCATTTCCATCGGTAGTAGCAGTTGGTTCATCTTGTGAACAGCTCATATCCTGATTTAAATCCAAACAGACAGTTGCATGTTGTAGTTCAGGGTCAATGGCAGTTCCTGCAATTGAGATATTTCCCTGTGCTGAGGAGTCAACACTTCCGCCACCACCACAGCCAACTAAACCTAAACTTGCAATTAATGCAACGGAAGTAATTAAACTTATCTTTTTCATGTTTCATCCTTTTGTATTTTTATAAATGATATTGTGACAAAAGAGCATTACTAAAGTATTAGCTGTTCATATAATATTCATAACTAAAAGAAATCATATATTGTCTGGATTAGAATTTTATTTATTTTTTTGTATCTCTTTTATACGTTGCATGATCTTAGATTTGTAACGTGGATCTTTATTATTTTTATACGCTGTGATCAGCTTTTCAAGTGATCCGTTCTGTAAAAGATCTTCTTCTTGCAATTGACTGTTCTTTCGCTTTAAAGTATGGTATTGTGTATAACTGAGTGCATTTTTTGACTCAGAAGCAGAAAGGTAATTGTTTAACTCATAATAAGATGCATGGTTTAAATAATAGCTATAGAGTTCTTTTGTTGTATTTTCTTTGGTATCTATTGATGTTTTGGACTGTGTATTTTCCTTCTGCATTATTTCTTCCTTACTTGAAACAGATTGCTGCAGATGCAGTTTTCTTGCAATAATATTTAATTGGTTTATTTGCTCCTCTGTAGAAGCTCTTGCTTTATATCTTTTGTAGTAGGATTCAATCAGAACTTTTGGCAGTCTTGTTTTAATGTTTCTTATTTTTCCTGCATTGTAGGTTTTTATAGCTTTTTTATACACATCTTGCAGGTATTGATAATTTTTTACTTCTACCAGCAGGGTCTTTACTTTTTTGTAGCGGCGTAAAGAAATCTTTACTGTATAGCCGACAGCATGTGGAGAAGTGATCCTGTAACCTTTACGTTTTAATACTTTAATCATATGATAGTATCCGTGTTTTCTGTCAGAAGGGATCTTTATGACAGTATTTGGATGAGAAAAGCTGTACAACATGTATTTGTTTTTTGGATGCAGTAGAATGGCCAGATCTCTGGTTTTTTTATTATAAAAATAGAGATATTTTTTGCCATGACGGATAGACTGCAAATGTGTTCTCTGGAAATAGGCTCGGTAATGTTTGATATATGTATTTTGTTTTACGACCTGAACCTTATTGATCTCGCCCCAGACAATGAGACCATCAATGGAACATCCGCTTATTAAAAATATAAATAGGACTAACAGAATCTTTTGCATAAATTATTTTGCACCTTTCTTAATTATACTAACCACAGGTATTTTACAATAAAAAGATAAATATTATTATTTCATATTATAAATATAATAAACTAGGTTGACATGAATGTTTTTTTGAAAGAAGAAAAGATGGTACTCCGGGTTTTGAAATAATTTGAAAGAAAGGGTATGGCATGTTCAAAACCCAGAAGAGTATATGGTTGTTTTTCAGTATCACCTCCATTTTGTTCTATTATGTTTTCCGAACTGTTGGCATCCTTTTCAATCTTATTTTTGGGGGAGTTCAATGTTTTATTGTATTGTGCTGAACACATAGTATGGCTTTATTCATTTTTTGTTCCTTATCAATAGATACAACAGTAACGGATTTGAAGTATAAGATAAGAACATTACCTGTATATTACCTCTTTAGTTTTTTATTTTGATCGCTTCTTTGATCCTCTCTGCTACACGTTCGGCTTTTGTTCCAAGCACGACCTGAATAGAATGTTTGTCTGGGCGTATCACTCCTTTGGCACCAAGCTTCATAAAATCTTCATCCTGTAGTGTACTGCTGTCATTGACGGACATGCGCAGTCGGGTAATGCAGGCATCCGTATTGACAATATTCTCTTGTCCTCCCAATGCAGTGATGAACGCTAATGTTTCATCGGAGACAGAGCTGTCAAACGTATCTTCCTGTAATTCTGTTTCCAGTATTTTCAATTTAAGAAATCTGATAAGGTAATAACTAAATACAAAATAGAAGAATGCAAACAGCGCCCCCAGCGGTAAAATAAGAAGTGGATTGGTTGCCAGTTTATAG
>CAZCBU010000299.1:0-4925 GCA_964496995.1 uncultured Sulfurovum sp. | reverse complement strand
GGTGGGCTGCTATGTTCCCATCCTGACCCATTGTCTACCAAAACCGTCGCATAGGGCTAGTAAGAGGCAGTGAAATAATAACGAAAGATAACTTATAATAGATTAAATTTATCCATTTTTAAATAGAATTTGCTATAATTTTACTCTTTAAATCATTTCTACAAAAATAGAGATGAAATAAAGGTAGATTGAGAGGTGTCCGAGTGGTCGAAGGTGCAGACCTGGAACGTCTGTGTGGGGTAACTCACCGAGGGTTCGAATCCCTTCCTCTCAGCCATAAAAATCCACAAGTAACCATCTTACCAATATTAATCAGAAATAATAAATCTAAAAAAATACATAAATACTACAAGCTTTTCTATTTGCATATCTCAGGGTTTTCCTTACAAAGAATATCGAGACTTCTTTGAGCATCGGTACTCCCCTGCTTTGCTGCTTTTGTATAAAATTGATAGGATTTTATCTTATCCTGTTTTACACCTTGACCATTCATATACATAAGGGCAAGATTATTTTGAGCCATAGCATACCCCTGATCAGCGGCCTTCTGGTAAAATTCAGCAGCTTTTGCATAATCCTGCTTAACAGCCATACCATTTGCATACATATGACCCAATAAGAATTCAGATCTAGGGTTTTCCTGTTCAGCACCTTTTTGAAAAAACTTTATGGCTTTAGCATAATCTTTGAATTTATCCCGGTACATTAAACCTAAAGTATTTTGCGCATCTACATAACCAAGTTCTGCCGACTTGTGCCAAAGCAATATTGCCCTCTTCATATCTTTTTCAAGTCCCATACTCCCCATCAGATAAAACATTCCTAAATAAAATGAGGCTTTAGGATCCCCATGATCACTTGCACTCTGATATAATTTGATAGCTTTAGTATAATTCTCAGCTTCCGCTTCTTTTTCTGCCTCATCAAAATCCCCACCAAACAAGACAGTAACCAATACAATGAGCATCAATACAATTTTTTTCATTCTCTTCCTTTTAACCCTAATTAACCGATAAACTGTAATGTCAAGATATTCGTCTGTTTTATTAAAAATAATCCTATTTAATTGTTAATGTGATGGTATCATATCTTTAGTGGTCTTTTTTGTCATTAACAAATGATAATAAGTGACACAAATATCAAAATATGTTAGAATAAATAATTATCCTTAAAGAAAAATTATCCTTAAAGAGAAGTTATGCAAACATTGAGAGAATTTGTAGATACAAAAATTGGTGTCAATGATGAAGAGTGGGGACTACTGAAACCATCAATAAAAACCAAACATTATAAAAAAGGTGAAAAGATCAACTTTAAGGATAATATCTGGACAGATATTATTTACATAAATTCCGGTCTTATTCGTTCGTATATTATTACTGATAACGGAAAAGATTTTACTCGACAATTATATTTTAATACCGATGAATCACATACCACAAATTTATTTGTTATAGATCTTACCAGTATGCTTACACAGACTCCATCCAACCGTGGCTTTGAAGTATTGGCGGACAGTGAAGTACTTGTCTTTTCAAAAGAAAATCTTCATTCACTATATAATGGATATAAAAAATGGGAGCACATAGGTCGTATAATGGCAGAGTTAGCCTACATAAATATGGATAGCTATTATTACAATCTATTAACAAAAAATGCAAAAGAGCGGTATGAACATCTTAAAAGAACAATGTCAGGACTTATAGAGAATACACCACAATACCATATTGCCTCTTATTTGGGTATCACTCCTGTATCTCTATCCAGAATTAAAAAAGAACTAAAAGAAAAAGACTGAGCTACAACCATTCTAGTCACAACAAACCCTCATCCGAAAAACTATAATAGCCATTCTTTGACAAAATGAGATGATCGAGCAGTTCTATGCCTACCAATTTGGAGACTTCCTGCAAACGCTGGGTTATCTGAATATCGGCTCTACTCGCTTCGAGTGTTCCGGAGGGGTGGTTGTGGGCGATGATGATGCCGGCAGCTCTGTCGGCTATGGCATCGGCAAAAACTTCTCTCGGATGAACAAGTGACTGATTTAACGTGCCGATGAAAACCGTTCTTGTGTTGATGATGTGAGAGGCACCGTCCAGAGTAATGGTCAGAAAATGTTCCTGGGACTTTGTACTGAAATTTTTCAGCTCATCGTAAACCTCCCGTGCAGAAGTGATGCGCTTATTTGATCGTATGAGATAACGTTTACTGAGTTCTATGGAGGCCAGTATCTGTGAGGCTTTGACTTTGCCAAGACCGTGGATATCACACAGTTTGTCAAGAGTGAGGTTGTCAAAGTTGTCATCCAGAAGCAATATGATCTCTTTGGACAGTTTACGGACATCTTTCCCCTGTACTCCGGTACCGAGAAGAATGGCCATAAGTTCATCATTTTTAAGGGCCTGCACCCCTTTTGACAACAATTTCTCTCTGGGTTGATCCTGTTTATGCAGTTGTTTTAAAGTTTTCATAGTCAGAGTATAAAATGATTTTATACTCAGCTATGAAAACATGTCAAATTGTAATATTTTTAAGTGCTCCTAATCTCTGCCGTGTGCGAGATCGATAAGCTGATATCCTCTGTCCCACTGCTTGTGGATAGATTTTCTCAGATCCAGTATTTCACTGTTGGTCGTGTAGGATTCTTCTCTCTTTTTGGCATCTTTTATGAAGATACAGAACCATTTTCCTCCACCGTACTCAATGCTTTTAAGTTTATAACCTGTTTTCCATCTTTGCTGAATAGCAGAAGGTACACCGTCCCAGTCATCTATACTGTCGTATGCCTGATCTTCAAAACCGGTATTTTTGGCAAAGATCCCTACCCAGGTACCTTCTGCCGGTTCTACATCTATAAGATGATATCCTGCTTTCCATTTGGCACTGATCTCTTTAAGGAATTCCTCTTCATAGCGAATATTTTTAAGTACCACATCGCTGTATCGGCTGCCTTTGACCATGATCCCCAGCCAGTACCCTTTACCGTTTTCCACATTGATCAGAGAAAATCCCTGTTTGGTATAGCCTTCTACCGCTGCTTCGAACTTTTTCCAATCCCGTTTATGCAAATAGACCTGCTGCGTGAACCCTGTACCTTTTGCCGAGATCGCCGTCCATCGGTCATCTCCATATTCCAGGTCGACAATATCAAAACCGTTACGCCACTCTCTTTCAATAGCATTATTGAGTTGACTCAATTTTGCACTCGACAGAAATGACTGTTCTGTATACGGAGCATTTTTTGAGAACAGTCCCATCCATAGATGCCCTGCCATTGCTACGGAAGGAAGGAACAGTGCTACCCCTAACAAGCCTTTCAATATATATTTTTTCTTTAACATATCTTCTCCTTTTTTATTTATGATCATTATAGATCAGTATAAAGCTGTTCAATAATTATAGCACAATAATAAACTTCCCCCTGCCCTGCATTTTGCAAGCCAAAGTAATTTATTGTATACTAATGGCAATATTTAAAACAAGGGTTATTCAGAAATGTTAAACACACAAAAAGTGACATTGATACTTTCTCTATTGGTTCTTTTTCTTTTACCTGCCTGCGACTCTCCCTCTTTTGGTAAAAAAGTCGTTAAAGAGTATTATACCGGCGGAGCACTGCGTTCAGAATTTATTTGGAGTGACAGTACAGGAAAAAACGGGATCAAGAAAACCTATGGATTTGAGGGGCATCAAACTTCCAGTGTCAAGATCGTCAATGGTGTTCGTGACGGGATCATGTCCATATACGACAAAGAAGGGCGTGTCATTAAACAGATACCTTATGTGAATGGCCAGATCAACGGTGTTGAAAAAGCCTTCTATCCAAATGGTGACAAGATGATCACTTTCACCTACCAGAACGGTATGAAAAACGGGTATGCCTATACCTACTATCCTAACGGGCAAGTCTGTAGAAAAGCAAAATACAAAAACAACAGGCTTGTCAATTAACTGACAATGTCTATTCTGCCAACCTACACACATATTGTAAATAACAGACTGAAACATACCTACCTCAGTTTTGATGACGAAGGAAACCTCATCATCAAATCTCCGAAAGTATCCCGGAAATATTTGGAAATGCTACTGCTTAAAAAATCTGCATGGATCAACCGGTCAAAAGAGAAGATCTTGCAGAAAAAAGGGAAAGCACTGGATTTTTCAAAAGAGGGAACACTCTATTTTTACGGAAAATCATACCCCTTGATATTGGAAGAACATACAAAAAAAAGATCTAAACTTATTTTTATGAAAGATCGATTCATCCTCTACTACAGTCACTATGACGAAGCCGTTTTTCAAAGACATATTGACAATTTCTATAAAGCACAGGCAAAAGAAGAACTTCCGCCTCTCGTAGAAGCATGGTCTGTCACTATGGGATTAACATACAGCTCTCTCTCTTTTAGAAAAACAAAACGGCAATGGGGAAGCTGTTCCGGAAAAAACGGTCTCAGTTTCAACACCATGATGATGAAACTCCCGCGAGAAGTAATACACTATATCATAGTGCATGAGTTGTCACATATTAAACATAAACATCATCAAAAAAGTTTTTGGGCTATGGTTGAAAACTATTTACCTGACTATAAAAAACAGGTAGCGGAACTTAAACGCTACACGACTTAGGAGCATTATTTATGGATTTTTACCTACTTGCATTTTTATTCATCATTCTTGTGGGGTCTGTCATGGTTTATGTCTATTACCTCAAAGAGAAACATGAGGATCTTGACAGTATTCAAAGAGGGTTTTGTCCTAAGTGTCACCATAACAGCATAGAACTGGTCGATCAGAGATCAGGAGGATGCTCCGGACCCAAATTACTTTCCTACGAATGCCCCGAATGCGGCTACTACAACTCTTTTGCTGTAGAAAATGACGGAAGTTGTGGCAGCGGGGGATGCAAGTAGGAAGTTTTC
>CAZCBU010000298.1:0-21440 GCA_964496995.1 uncultured Sulfurovum sp. | reverse complement strand
ACGATCTTCTTGGGATTCGGTGTCGGTATGACACTTCAGGCAGACAAGTTCCTTGTTGCTGAAACATTGGGGATCATGGTGATCGGTCTTCTTGCATTCTCTGCAGGAACAGCAGCCGGTGTACTTATGGCAAAATTGATGAACAAGATGTCCAAAGAGCCTATTAACCCGCTTATCGGTGCAGCAGGGGTTTCTGCCGTACCGATGGCAGCACGGGTTGTTTCCAAAGTCGGTTCTGAAGAGAAACCGGGTAATATTCTGCTCATGCATGCTATGGGTCCGAATGTTGCCGGTGTTATCGGGTCGGCTGTTGCAGCCGGTGTTTTATTGTCGATCTTCAAATAAAGATCTATGCTCCCTTTTGAGAGGGAGTATAAATTAGAAAATAAAATGATTTTCTAATTTATGCTTTGGCATGAACAAATAAATTTATGTAATAAAAGAGGATACAATGAGTACCAAAACGCCTAACGGACTTGACAAACTGGGATTAAAAGATATTGGTGATGTCTATTATAATTTGAGTTATGATGAGTTACAAGCGCATGAAGTAAAAGCTGGAGAGTGTAAGATCTCTACAACAGGCACAGCAATGTGTGATACAGGTATCTTCACAGGACGTAGTCCAAAAGATAAATATTTTGTTGATCAGCCACCATCAAACCAGCATATTGCCTGGGGTGATGTCAATAAAAAAATAGATAAAAAGATCTATGAAGAACTTTTAGATCTGACTTTGACACAACTTTCCGGTAAAAACATTTACGTAACAGATGTCTTTGCCGGTGCAAGTGCTGAGAGTAAAAGATCAATTAGATTTATTACAGAAGTGGCTTGGCAGGCACACTTTGTTAAAAATATGTTCATCCGTCCTACAGAAGAAGAGTTGGAGACATTTGAACCGGACTTTACCGTTTACAATGCCTGTAAAACAGTAGATGAAAAATACAAAGAACATGGGATGAATTCTGATGTTTATGTCGTATTCAATATTGAAGACAATGTTTCTATTATCGGTGGTACCTGGTACGGCGGTGAGATGAAAAAAGGTATTTTCTCTATGATGAACTACTGGTTGCCGCTTGAAGGTAAACTCTCTATGCACTGTTCTGCAAATGTGGGGAAAGATGATGATGTCTGTCTTTTCTTTGGACTTTCAGGAACAGGTAAGACAACACTTTCTACTGATCCGCATCGTGCCCTTATCGGAGATGATGAACATGGTTGGGATGATGAAGGTGTCTTTAACTTTGAAGGCGGGTGTTATGCAAAAGTCATCAATCTTGATGCAAAATCAGAACCTGAGATCTTTGGTGCCATTGTTAAAGATGCACTTTTGGAAAATGTGGTTGCAGATGAAGATGGTGAAGTAGACTATACGGATGGCTCTAAAACAGAGAATACCAGAGTTTCGTATCCTATCGAGCATATTGCAAATCATAAAAAAGATCTTCAGGCGGGTCATCCAAATAATATCATCTTCCTTACGGCAGATGCATTTGGCGTGTTGCCTCCTGTATCCAAACTGAGTAAAGAGCAGGCAATGTATTACTTCCTTTCAGGGTATACTGCAAAAGTTGCAGGAACAGAAAGAGGGATCACTGAGCCGGTTGCGACTTTCTCTGCATGTTTTGGTGAAGCATTCTTGCCATTGCACCCAACAGACTATGCAAAACTTCTTGGTGAAAAAATCGATAAACACGGGGTACATGTATACCTTGTGAATACAGGTTGGACCGGTGGTGCATACGGGGTAGGTAAACGTATGAGTATCAAAGATACACGTGCCTGTATCAATGCCATTCTTGATGGAAGTATCAATGAATCTGAATTTGATGTCACAAGAACATTCAGACTCAATGTACCAAAAACACTTGGTGACATTGATCCGGATCTTCTTAACCCGCGTAATGCATGGCCTGATAAAGAGGAGTTTGATACGCAGCGTGACAAACTTGCAGCGATGTTCATTGAAAATTTCCACCGTTATGATGATAAAGGCGGTGAATTCGATTATGCATCAGCAGGTCCTCAGCTTTAAACTTTAATAGACAGCCCACATAACTTTATGTGGGTTTTTTCCATGTTCTCCACTTTAAAATAACAATATTCAGACCATTTTACTCTTATATTATTTTAAGTAATTTTCACTATAATTCAAAAATATATTAAAGGAAGTATCATGGATGTAAATAAAATAAGAAAAGTATGTAGACCCATCAGGATCGTATTAGGTTTGTCACTTATAGGTATAGGTGTTTATACCGGGAACAAGTGGTTTTATTTGGGTGTTATCCCTCTTATTGCAGGTCTTAGTAATTTTTGTCCACTTTGTATCATCACTAAAAAATGTGATATACCGGCATAATCATTTTGATACAAAAGGATATCTCTCCTTTTGTACACCTTCTTGTTCCATTATTCAAAGAATTCAAGTATAATTTCACACAATAATCACCACACAGTATTAAATTTACAGTGTTTTAAAAAAGGAGGGGTATCATGGATAAACTAAAAGAATATTTACAGACGCATCACTATGATGAACTTCATCCCTCTGAAATTGCCAACCTTCTTAAAGATCTGAATGAAAAAAGTTTTAATGAAGCGATTCAGTCGATCCCCAAAGAACTAATTGCCGATGTAGCCCTTGAACTACCCGATAGATATTTTGAAGATGTTGTAGAGTCGTTTACACCCCAGGAGATCGCAGAATCTGTTGCAGAACTTGAATCAGATGATCAGACAGACTTTATTCAGGAACTTGAAGAGGTCGATCATAAGATCGCGACAGAAGTTTTTAACCAACTTCATATCGATGACCAGACAGATATTCTTCATCTTAAACAGTATGATGAGAATGAAGCCGGTGCCTATATGCAGACAGAGGTCTATACGGCCAATCTGCATCATACTGTTCATGATGTCATTAAAGAGTTTGCCGAGTTGCGAAAACAGGATGAACTGGAAAATGTCAATTATCTTTTTGTGGTAGATGAAAATAATATCCTTCGCTACGGTATCGGACTGGATAATCTGCTTGTCTTTGATTTTGATAAGACCCTGCAGGAGAACATTGAAGAGAATCCTGAAAAATATAAACCGGTTATTGGACACAATCATGATGATATCCATGATGTTGTACAGAAGTTTCAGGAGTATGACCTCTCCTCCATGCCTATTGTAGATTATAACGGGGCACTGCTTGGACGTATCACCTCGGATGATATTTATGATATCATCAATGAACATGCAACAGACCAGATGTATAACCTTGCAGGGGTCAATGATGATGCGGAAGAGGATGATGATCTTCTCAAAGCAGGGAAAGCGCGTGCCATCTGGCTTGGTGTGAACCTGATCACAGCGATCATTGCATCACTGGTCATCGGGATGTTCGAAGGTACGTTACAGAGCATTGTCGCTTTGGCGATCTTGATGCCGATCGTAGCTTCTATGGGTGGTAATGCAGGGACACAGAGTCTGACGGTCGTTGTGCGTCAGCTTGCTCTTGGGGACATTGCAAAACACGATGCTTACCGTACCATTAAAAAAGAGGTGATACTCTCCCTTGCAAATGGGTTTATTTTTGCTATAATCATGGGTATTATTGCCGCTGTATGGTTTGACAAAGGAATGCTGGGGGTTGTGATAGGACTTTCCATGGTCATTAACCTTTTGAGTGCAGGTTTTTTTGGCTCAATGGTGCCATTGCTTCTAAAAAGACTGGACATAGACCCGGCTATCGGGAGTACCGTTATTTTAACAACCGTCACGGATGTGGTCGGTTTCATGAGTTTTCTAGGGTTAGCGACCCTTATTTTACTATAAGACCCTTCGGGGTTATAAAGGATTTGTCACTTAAATGGACTTGTTAATTTTATATTTTTTGGCCGCAGTGGTTATTTCATTTATCTGTTCCGTACTTGAATCTGTTTTACTGTCGGTCAATATGCCTTATATTTCTGTTTTGGAAAAAGAGAAGCCAAGTGTAGGAAAACTTCTTAAATCACATAAAGTACATATCAATAAATCGATCGCTTCCATTCTTATTTTGAATACCATTGCCAATACTCTGGGAGCTGCAGCTGTGGGTGCCCAGGCTGAAACGATCTATGGTCATGGTGCAGTATTCTATGTCTCTGTTGTGCTGACCTTTGCTATACTCTTCTTCTCCGAGATCATTCCTAAAACGATAGGGGCTGTTTACTGGAAGTCTCTGGCCCCTGTGGCAGCCTATGTGATACAGTTTTTTATCTTCATTACCTATCCTATCATTCTTTTAACACTTTTTGTGACCAATAAGATCAAAAAGAATGATGATGGGATGTCTCTGACCAAGGAAGAACTCATTGAGAGTACGTTGATGAGTGAGGATGAAGGGGTTCTGGATGAAAAAGAGTCTGACGTGATCGAAAATATCCTGCTTTTGGATAAGATCAAGATCCATGAGATCCTGACACCAAGAACTGTTGTCTTCGGTTTGGATGGAAACAGAACGATCAAAGATATCATTGACAACGAACCGGCGATCTTTAAATTTTCCAGAGTACCGGTCTATGATGGAAATATTGAAAATATTACCGGTATGATCATGACAAAAAAGATCTTTAAACAGGCTCTTGAAGATGATTCTATGGCACTGAAGAACATACAAAAAAATATTTACAAGATCAATGAAAATATTCCTGTCTCTATGGCATTGGATCTCTTTATTAAAAAGAAAGAGCATATGTTCCTGGTACTTGATTCTTACGATCAGACAGAAGGTATCGTCACGCTAGAAGATTGTGTTGAGACCATTTTGGGTGTCGAGATCATGGATGAGAGTGATTCTCATGCGGATATGAGAGAAGTGGCCAAGCATAAAATGCGTATGAAAAGACGTTTACAGAACAGCAACGATAACGAAGCAGGTTAGTATGTCACTTGCAACGCTTGGACTCAGTGAAGAAATCTTAAAAGCTTTGCAAGACAAAGGATATGAGTCTGCAACACCTATACAAAAAGCCTTGATCCCGGCTATGTTCACCAGACGTGATATTATGGCCGGTGCACAGACAGGTACCGGGAAGACAGCAGGCTTTGCTCTGCCTATTCTGCAGGAGTTGTCTAAAACTTTTGTGGAAGGTCAACACTATCCCAAAGCAGTTATCCTTGTACCCACAAGAGAACTGGCACGCCAGGTGCAGGCCTCTTTTGAAACGTACGGAAAGTATCTTCCCTTGAAGAGTACGGTACTTTACGGCGGTTCCAATCTTACGTCGCAAGCCAATAGACTTAAAAACGGTGTAGACATCATCGTTGCTACATCCGGGCGTTTATTGGAACATATTTATAAAAAAAATGTGAATTTGGAAAGTGTAGATTATCTGGTACTGGACGAAGCAGATACGATCCTCGATATGGGTTTTGTGCATGAAGTAAGTAAAATACTCCAATTCCTGCCTCAAAGACGGCAAAACATTCTTATCTCTGCAACACTTTCAGGTTCTGTAAAACGACTGGCAGAGCAGATACTGCAAAAACCAAAGCTGATCGAAGTGGACAGTATGGGAACGTCTGCCGATACAGTGGAACAGATCATCTATCCTGTAGAAAAAGAGAAAAAATCTGAATTACTCTCTTATCTGATCGGTTCGCGAAACTATCAACAGGTTCTGGTGTTCGTTCGTAAAAAAGAGATAGCGGATGAAGTTACAGATTATTTGAATGATTCCGGTTTGAAAACGGCAGTGATCCATGGCGGAAAGAGTTCAGGTGAGCGTTCCCGTGCATTGGAAGGGTTTAAAAATGCTGCGATCCGTGTATTGGTTGCCACGGATATTGCAGCACGTGGTCTGGATATTCCTGCCTTGAAAGTAGTCATGAATTATGATATTCCGCATGTGACAGGTGATTATATTCACCGTATCGGCCGTACAGGCAGGGCAGGGGCAAAAGGTTTGGCTATCACACTGATATCTCCCACAGAAATGGTAGCCTTGAAAGATGTTGAACGCCTTATGGGAAAAGTACTGCCTCAGGAAAAACTTGAAGGGTATGCGCCAAAGACCGAAATGGTGCAAAAAGGTGCGCGTAAGAATAAGAATGAACATAAAAAGACAGACGGCGCATTTGGGAAAAAAAGAAGATCTGCAGGTGTTGCACCTAAAAGTAAAAAACGTAAAACAACAAAACGTGATGCTTTTAAAGCATATGATGCTGCAAAACCAAAGCCGGAAAAAAAAGAGAAGAGGCGTGGAAGAAAGAAAAAATAATTTAAAGCTCTCTGATTGTTAAACTTATTCCAGTATTATACGAACCAATATAAATGATAAGGAAAACATATGTCAGTACCTGAAGATATCGGATGCAGTAACGAGAATTGTAAAGAGTCGGAAAATTGTCAAAGGACAGTGATCTATAAAAATGGTACAGCTAGAGAAGTAAAAAGTTTTGGCGGTACGCCAGATAAAGGCTGTGGCAAATTCCTTCCTAAAAAATAAACAATAATCCTTAAATGATTTTTATAATATAATTGTAACAATTACTTAAGGACTTTTATGACGCTCATCGATTACTCTGCTTCGATCCTCTCTTTCCTGGTACCTGCAGTTACCATTATTTTAGCTATTACTACAGGACGAGTCGTTATTTCCCTTCTTGTCGGGTCCATACTTGGTGCATTGATGCTCAATGGCTTCGGCTTGGAGAGTTTTGGGTATTTGTGGGGAAAATTCACAGATATCTTCATTTCAGACGGCGCCATAGATATATGGACACTGAACATCTTTCTCTTTCTTATCCTGCTGGGTGGAACCACAGCAGTACTTACCCTGAATGGTGCGACAAGAGCCTTTGCTGAGTGGGCACATAAGCGTGTAGAGTCAAGACAGGGTGCTTCGCTCTTAACGGTCTTCCTGGGTATCATTATCTTTATTGATGACTACTTCAATGCCATAGGTGTGGGTGCGATCTCCAGACCAGTAACTGACAGTTTCAAGATATCACGTGCAAAATTGGCATATCTTATAGATTCGACTGCAGCACCCATGGTCATTTTGACACCGATCTCAAGCTGGGGCGGGTATGTCATCGGTATTTTGGGAACAGCCTTTGCTGCCCATCAAATAGAAATGGGAGCACTCTCTGCCTATGTGCAAATGATACCGATGAACTTTTATGCTATTCTGACTATTGCTCTGGTACTCTATACGGCTGCAACATCATTTGATATAGGGCCTATGGCAGGGCACGAAAGACGTGCAAAAGAAGAGGGTATCCTTTTTAACCCTGACAGTGAACTGCGTATAGATGCTAATCCTATTGTTGAAGGTGAACATGGAAAAGTGTATGAATTGTTCGTGACCATCGGTGTGCTTATCGGGGTCACTATCTCTGCACTTTTCTTTACAGGTGCTTCGGTACTGGCTGAAAAGGGGGAAGTATTTGGCTGGATAGAGGCTATTGAAAGTGCAGATGTCGGTTTGGCACTTGTCTATGGATCAGGTACTTCACTGCTTGTTGCATTGATATTCAGTGTGTTGAAGCCTCATACAAACAAAGAGACTTTGAGGGCTGTGTTAAAAGGTGCAGGGAGTATGAAAGAAGCGATGATCATACTGACAGCTGCCTGGCTGGTAGGTGCAGTGATCAAAGATATACAGACGGGAAGTTATATTGCATCCCTTGTTAAAGAACATTTGGATCCCAATTATCTGCCGGCATTGATCTTCATGCTTTCTGCGGTGATGGCATTTGCTACGGGTACAAGCTGGGGAACCTTTGGGATCATGATCAGTATTACTGTAGGTATTGCGATGGAAACAGATCCTGCAGATATATTGTTACTGCTTTCTGCCGTTCTCTCCGGTGCAGTGATGGGAGATCACTGTTCTCCTATTTCAGATACGACGATCCTCTCTTCCATAGGTGCAAGGTCCAACCACATCGATCATGTTAAAACACAGATACCTTATGCCCTGATATCCGGGGTTTCAGCGCTTGTAGGTTTTCTTGTGATCGGTATCAGTGAAAATTTAGGGCTGGCGTGGCTTGCAAGTATTGTGATGATCGTATCCCTTGTCACTGCATTACGGTTTAAACAAAGGAAAATAGACGCTAATTCTCTTTAAGGGAAAACTTGCCTATCTCTTCCAGAAAGGTGGTTGCATACGAACCTTTTGGAAGGGTAAACTCCACAGTGAGTTTTTTAGCTTCTTTTTCATATACGGTTTCCACCTCTTTGGGCCAGATCCAGGCAAATCGCCTGTCCCCTTTCAATGCAGAAAGTTCAGTATCGTCATACGGCTCTTCCAGATAATAGGCATCGGATTTTGCACGTTCCGTATTGGCTCCGCAAAGCAGTCCGGTAGGCGAGATCTTCTTTTGTTCAAATGCCTGTGCTGCCTGTGTCATATCTTTCACAAAGTTTAATTTTCCGAAAGGATAGCCCATAACTGCATCCCCTATGAACAGTTTGAAGAATTGAGGCTGTTTTGCCAGAACTTCAACCAGCTCCAGAGGATACTGCAGTTTTTTGGCTGCAAATTTGGCATTGTCTTTTGCAATGATCGTGGAGAGCTTTACTCTTTGACCAAGCCACTTGTTAAAGAGGTGACTCTGGTAGGCAGAGACCAACAGTTTCTCTTTGGAACCTTTGAGCTTTTTCCCGGAATGTGCGATCTCTTTTCCCTGAAGGTAGGAACGGCTGTCTTCTCCAAAACGCTGATAACCATAATAGTTCGGTATGCCTTTACTCTGCATCATCTTTGCAGTCGTATTGAAGAACTTGGCATCACTCTCATTGATACGTTCTAAAATGATGGAGAAACGGTTACCTTTCAAAGCACCTATTTTGATGGCTGCTTTGTTATAGGTCCGTTCAAGTATTTCGATCTTTTCTGTGGTCAGGTTTTTATTGAGCTCTTTTTCATACTGTTTTGGCAGAGAGATGTACTGTATTGTAGTAGCATTTTTATCTTTCAGACCCGCATACCCAATGTCACGCTCCTGCAAACCCGTGGCTTTTGCCAAAACGGTAATGAGTTTCCAGGTACTCATATCTGTTTTTTTGATCTTGAGGATGAGAAAGTTCCCTGTGCCGGTAAAGCTGTAAAGGGGTATCTCTTCAACAAAGAAACGTTCAATGGTCTGTTTGAAGTCAAACTTCAGAGGTGTGTGTGGATAGGCATAATTTTTAATGTGATTCATGAATGGGATTATAGCAAAATTATTTCATTTACCCGCATTTCCCAGGTGCACATTTCATACCGCCGCATTTTCCTTCAATAACACTTTTAACAGACCCTGACTGCATACTGTCGATCATTTTTTGCGTCTCTTCCGGATGTGCTATGAATTTGTATCCTTTGTAGAGAGTAAAAATACCGTAAAAGACCACAAGCATAGCC
Source organism: uncultured Sulfurovum sp. (assembly GCA_964496995.1). Lineage (GTDB taxonomy): Bacteria > Campylobacterota > Campylobacteria > Campylobacterales > Sulfurovaceae > Sulfurovum. The sequence continues at coordinate 12,045 of CAZCBU010000298.1, read as the reverse complement.
GCAAGTTTCATCATGGTACCACGCAGAGATCCTTTCTGGAGGAATTTTGTGACAGTTCCCAGGAAGAAGAGGGCAGGGATCGTTGCCAGACCGAATGTTGCCATGACAATGGCACCCCAGAGCGGACTTGCCGTACTGGCTGCAAAAATGGCAAAGGAATAGACCAGACCACAGGGGATGATGCCGTTGAGCATCCCCAGAAGATAAAAGCTTGACAATGATCTGCTGCCTATAAGTTTTCTGAAGGCATTTTGGTACCAGCTGTTCTTTGAAACAGACCACTCTGCAGAGTTCAGGAATTTGAGATTGCCAAGAAGAGAGAGTCCTGCCAGTATCATAAGCAGACCGGTGAGAAGAAAAAGCACACCCTTTGTCGTAGGTGTAAAAGCGATCGCTTTGCCGAGCAGACCGAAAACTGCACCCAGTATCGCATAGGTCGTCACGCGTCCAAAGTTGTAGGCAAGATGTGAAATGGTCTGTTTCGCCCAACTTTCAGTCTGGTCTATCTTGCTTGAACTGTAGGCAACAACAATACCTCCGCACATCCCAATGCAGTGTCCGACACTACCCAAAAATGCAGTGCTTAAGATGATAACGAGGTCGATATTGTTCATACGGTGGTCTCCAAATAAGGTAATCTGAATCATGCAGTAGAAGTGCTATTGGACCATTCAGATTAAAAAAGTTTCTAACTATAGTAAAATTTTGTTAAAATGGTGTTAATTTTATTCAAGGAATACAATGTTTAAATCAATGAAGCGCAATGTGATGAAAATGTTCAGGGAATTTTTGGTCTATCATAACAGTTCTCTGGAGTTTCGTGCTAAATTATTGACACTCATGGTCTCCTCGAACGGTGAGATATGTGAGTGTGAAAAACAGAAACTGAAAGAGATCGCTTATCAGATCTACAGTGAAGACCATGAACGGGCTGAATTGCTTATAGAAACAGTGAAAGAGTATCACGACAAGATCATTACAAACAATGGATTGGATTTTGAACATCTTATTCAGATCGTGGCAAAAGAGGTACGGGAAGTCAAACGTTTTCATACAAAAATCGATATAGGCTTGCTCATGGAACTTCATGCATGTGTAGATGAGGAGGATGAAGAGGACAGACTGTTCCAGATAAGGATCATAGAATTCTTACAAGATCTTAAAAAAGAGTATGGAGATGCTGCATAATGGAATGGTATAGATTTATCGTTTCTGGCAGGGTGCAGGGGGTATTTTACAGAAAATCTGTCTCGCAGGCTTTGATGAAAAAACAGTTCAAAGGCTATATTCAGAATCTGCCGGACGGTACAGTTGAAGTGGTTGCTGAAGTTTTTGATGAAGATTTTGATACCTTTATGCAGATACTGAAAGAGGGATCCCCTGTGAGTTCTGTAGAGGATATCACCTATGAGATCATCGATGATGCCGAATTCAATACGGACGGCTTTGAAATACGTTATTAAGAGGAGAAAGTATCATGAGTTCGGGATGGGGATGTCAGTTCATGGGAACCAAAGGTGAGGACAGAGAGTGGTGTCTAAAACTCCATCATCATTGTGAACCCGGATGCAAAGGGTGTATTATTGCCGGACAGGTTGAATTTTCCACACTGAATGTTTCTGAAGAACAGGAGCGAAAAGTAAAAAAACGCAGTGACGACCCATTAAAGGATCGATAGCACTACGCTATTTCTTTTCCGAATTTTGCTTTTAATTTTGCCAGCTTAGGCGGAATAACAGCCATGCAGTAGCCCTGCATCTGGTTTTGTCTGTAATAATCCTGATGATAGTCTTCCGCCGGATAGTATGTGTCAAGCGGTTCAATAACGGTCACAATAGGGTCGCTGTGATCCTTCTGTGCAGCCTCCATGGCAGCTTCAGCAGCTTCTTTGGTCTCTTCATCCGTATAAAGAATGGTCGATCTGTATTGTGTACCTCTGTCTGCACCCTGATAGTTGAGGGTGGTGGGGTTATGCACGGTGAAGAATATATCCAGCAGTGTATCAACTGTAATGACGGCATCATCGTAAGTGATCTTGATGACTTCTGCGTGTCCTGTCTCTCCGGTACAGATATCTCTGTAGGTAGGGTTCAGTGTGTGTCCGTTCGCATATCCGCTCTCTACGTCACTTACACCTTTTAGCAGTTCAAATACTGCTTCGGTACACCAGAAACATCCACCACCGACTATGAGTTCTTTTATTGCCATTTCAAATCCTTGTTAAATGCTACTTTAGTTCATTTTTAATTTTATGAGATGTGCTATAATATCCAACGAAAATAAAATATTACATAAGGGCACCTTTTATGAGAGGTACCTATGTTTTTGGAGGTTTTATAATGAATGTTAATGTTGTATGCCCACATTGTCTCAAGGTGAATCGTATTCCTAAAAAAGATTCGTATGCCAAAGCCAATTGCGGTTCCTGTAAACAATCTCTTTTGGACAGTAAGCCGGTCGCTGTAAATGCGGATAAACTGGCAACATTCCTGGCCAATTCAGATATTCCGGTAGTAGTGGATTTTTGGGCACCCTGGTGTGGTCCCTGTCTTCAGATGGCACCGGCCTTTGAGGAAGCTGCATTGTCAATGCCGCTTCAGGCTCAGTTCCTGAAGGTCAATACGGAAGAGGAACAAGCCTTGGGTGCGCAGTATGGTATTCGCAGTATCCCGACACTGATCGTTTTTAAAAATGGTAAGCAGGTGGATCAGCTTTCCGGCGCTTTAAGTGCAGCACGTCTTCAAAGCTGGGTAAAACAGTTTGTCTAAAATACTGCTTCTTGAAGATGATGTGAATCTGAATGAGACCGTGACAGAGTTCCTGGAAGAGCAGGGATTTGAAGTTGTCTCTGTCTATGACGGAGATGAAGCACAGGAGAAACTGTATGAAAGTAAATATGACCTTCTTCTGCTTGATATCAATGTTCCGGGTATCAACGGTCTGGAACTTTTAAAAGAGAGTCGGGAAGCGGGTAATGTCACTCCGGCGATCTATATCACTTCTATGGATACGGTAGATGATCTTGAAAGAGGTTTTAAAAGCGGTTGTGATGACTATATCCGTAAACCTTTTGCACTGAAGGAGTTGAAGATACGTATTGAAACCCTGTTGAAGCGTGATTTTTCCCACAATTCAAATGAGTTGATGCAGATATCGGAAGGTATTACCTATGATATCAAAAGTAATGAACTTTCAAATCAGGGGGAGGCTGTTTCTCTGGGAAACAAAGAATCCAGGCTGTTGAAACTTTTCCTGAAACATGAAGGTGAAGTGATAGCGCATGAGAATATTTATGAATATTTGTGGGACTATGATGAAGAGCCAAGTGATACAGCACTTCGTACCTATATTAAAAACCTTCGTAAGATCATAGGGAAGGAACGCATTGTTAGTATTAAAAAACAAGGCTACAAATTCAGTACTCAAAAGTGAGAAAACTTCCCTTCTAAGGTTTTTTACCCTGTACGTTACAATGATCAGTATCCTGATCGGTCTTTCATCACTTTTTTATTATGAAACGCAGGAAAAACTTTTTCTTGCCCAGCAGCGTGCGACACTGACCAAATATGCCTATATACAGACAAAAAGACTGAAAGTACTGCATCACTACTTTTATGAGAGAAAAACCTACCCCAGAGATGAACGTTTCAGAAGTGCTATTTATGATATAGATCTGAAGAAGATATTCTCTTTGCTTGAAAATGAAGATATCCATTTTGATGAGGATATCTACATTACCAATAACTACATACATTTTGTTAAAAGTCTTGATGTCTATTTTCTGGGGGCAAAATACCTCATACTTGAGATCAAAGATGATGGTGGTTGGCGTGATGAAATATGGAAAATGATCATTGGTTACGGTCTCTTGGCCTTTATACTTTTTATGCTTTTCGGTCTTTATCTGGCAAAACTTTTCCTGAAACCGATGCGTGATTCTATAGTACTGCTTGACCGCTTCATAAAGGATACGACCCATGAACTCAATACACCGCTCTCTGCCATACTGGCAAACATAGAGATGATGGATACCTCTGTTATGGTAGAAAAGAACCGAAAAAAACTTACACGCATCAATATTGCCGCGAAAACGGTTTCCACACTCTATAAAGACCTGACATTCCTGACACTCGAACAGGATAAAAAGAACAATGATGAGGAGATCTATATTAAAAATGAGGTCTTGGACAGGATAGAGTATTTTGATATTTTGACACGATCAAAAAATATTGTACTGAAACATGACCTGGATGATTCAACGATCATTATGGACAAACGAAAGTTTGTACGTGTGCTTGACAATTTACTTTCAAATGCGATCAAGTATAATATACGAGGCGGAAAAATAGAGATCATCCTAAGCAAGAATGAATTAACAATTGTAGATACAGGTATCGGTATTTCAGAAGAGAAGATACCTTTTATGTTCGACAGATATATGCGCTTCAATAAGAGTGAAGGCGGCTTCGGTGTAGGATTGAGTATCGTCAAAAAAATACTTGATGAATATAAAATAAAAATAGACGTACATTCAAAAGTGGGTGTAGGTACAAGGATAGTGCTGTCATGGTAAAGAAAATACTGCTAATACTCCTGCTCGGTGCATCTGTACAGGCTCAAAATATATATGAACGGAACTGCATCCCCTGCCATAGAAACATGCCTACTTCCCTGCAACAGATGTTCATGTCTTATTTGGCGGCATACAGCGGAGAGAATAATGTGAAGACCATTTTGAAATATTATTTGAACCATCCTACAAAAAGCCTCTCACTGATGTCTGATCTCTTTATTGATACCTATGGCATTAAAAAAGCAACAAAATTAAATAATGATGAATTAGATGAAGCTATAAATATTTATTGGGAAAAATTTAAGGTTTTTGATAAGTTGAAATAGTTATAATCAATCTCTTATCAACAAACAAGGAAGATAAATGAAAAGAATGTTAACGATTTTGGCTTTGGCCTTTTTAGTGACTGCTGCTATGCCGACAGTTGCATCGGCAAGTGCAAAAAAAGGGCAAAAAATATTTAAAAAGAAGTTTCGTAAGAAATGTGGTTTTTCAGGTGTACGTTTTGCAAGGAACCATACACAGGCAGAATGGGAAAATATTTATGAAAAAGGTAAATTCCAAAAAGAAGCCAAAAAAATATGTCCGCGTTTAAAAGTTGAAAAGATCAAAAAGAAATGGTGGAAAGATGTCTATGAGTTTACATATAAATATGCAAGTGACGGTGTTGTTCCCAAGTGTTGATGACAACTGTACCTAAATAGATGTCACTTCTTGAAGCAGATGGTTTCCTTTTGCTTCTCTTTTTTCTCTGTACCTCACAATCTTTTCACAATTAAATGTTATCATTCTTCTGTTTTAAAACTAACCAAAAAGGATGAATATGACTAAAATGACTAAATTGGCTTTAGCCGCTTTACTTGGACTTGCTGTACTTTCAACAACTGCATCTGCAGACGCTAACAAAGGTAAAAAGATCTATATGAAGAAAATGAAAGCTTCATGTGGTTTCTCTGGTGCTAAATTTGCAACTAAACACACACAGGGTGAGTGGGAAAAGATCAAAGGTGCCGGTAAATTTGCTGATGAAGCTGCAAAGATCTGCCCAGGTCTTAAGTTGAAAGACAAGTATGTAAATGATGTTTATGACTTTGCTTATGAGTATGCATCTGATTCAGGTAACGTACCTTCTTGCTAAGTCTCGTGGCACATAAGGTTTTACCTGTGTGCTAAGTTATAAAAAGTATAATATACGCTTTTAAAGTTACTATGTTATACTTCACACGTAAATACAAAACAAAGGACAGAAATATGAAAAAAATCGCAATCGCAATGTTATTCGCTGGATCTACACTACTTATGGCTGATGGAGCTGCTGCATATGCTAAATGTGCTGGTTGTCACGGAGCAAACGGTGAAAAAGCTGCACTTGGTAAATCTGCAGTCATTACAGGTCAAGATGCTGCTAAAACTGTAGAGCAGCTTAACGGTTACAAAGCAGGAACTCTTAACCAACATGGTATGGGTGCTGTTATGAAAGGTCAAGTAGCTTCTATGGATGATGCTGCTATCAAAGCTGTAGCTGATCATATCGCTGCAATGAAGTAAGACTTCTTTACAAAAGCCTTTTTTGGCTTTTGTAGATCCTTTTTTTATCCCTCCCACTTTTTATTACAATATTTACTTTCAAATTGCACTATAGATCTATTTTCCACATTTCCCGGCCTCACATTTCATGGCGGCTTCTTTTTTCTCAGGTGCTTTCTTTTCTGTTACTGCTTTAAATGTATTGCTGCTGTCCTTAATGGTCAATCTTCCTGTTTCAGGATCACGTACACAGTTATAGAGCGTTTTGGTGGTTTTGGCTTTCAGTACACAGTCCCGTCTGCTATCGTCTTTTTTGAGTTGATCAAGGATGTTCACTTTTTTCTTGACAAGTACAGCAGAACCGTCTACCATACTGGAACCGCATTTACCCGCACCGCATTTCATGCTGCCTTCTGTAAGAGATTTTTTCTCCTCTTTGTCTGTACAGCCTGAAAGAAGGGCTAAAGTTATTGTTGAAGTCATAAGCAATTTTGTAATCATGTTTTTCTCCGTAGGTCGAGATGCCCTCATCCCGACATGTATTTAAATATTTTAAAATCTTATATATGCAGATGATTGTCGGGATGAGGGCATCCCGACCTACACGTTATTGCTTTTTCTTTTTCAGCTGCTGTTTTTCATACATTTCATAAAAGATCGGTATCAAAAGCAGGCTTAGCACGGCAGAGCTTACAACACCGCCTATCATCGGTGCTGCGATACGCTGCATTACTTCTGAGCCTACCCCATGTGTGTACATAATAGGAAGCAAACCTGCCAAAATGGCAAACACGGTCATGAGTTTAGGTCTTACTCTCTGGACGGCACCTTCGTAGATGGCATCATTCAGTGCATTCAGGTCAAATTTTTCTCCAAACCTATGCTGTGCTTCTTCTACGGCCTCTTTGAGATAAACGATCATGACAATGGCTGTCTCTGCCGCCACTCCCAGCAGAGCCATAAAACCTACAATGATGGCAATACTCATATTGAAGCCGAGTATATCGACATAGAAGAATCCGCCAAGCAGTGCAAACGGTAAAGTAAAGAATACGATCAGTGTGGGTACTATCTGCCCCAGTGCAAAGTAGATCAGTACCAGTATGACCAGCAATACGGTCGGTATGATCCAGATGATCTTTGCCATAGCTGACTCAAGGTATTCAGACTGTCCTGCCCACTCAATATAGTATCCGGCAGGCAGTTTGATGTTTTCTAAAGCTTTCATGGCTTTTTCTTTATAGGTCACAACAGACATACCCAGTTGCGGTGTGATATAGATGAAGGTCACCGGTGTTGCCATTTCAGATTTTATGACTGAAGCACTCTGTCTGTATTCGACTTTTGTAAAGGTAGAGAGTGGTACGAATCCAAGCGGTGTTTTGACTTGTATATTACGTATCTCATCAAGATTACGGCGTTCCTCTTCTTCAAAACGCAAAGCGATCGGATAACGTTCCAGACCTTTGTACATGGTTGTGATCTTTTTGCCGCCAATGGCCGCGGATGTATAGTCCAGTATGACCGACTTGCTGATGTTGTAGCGTTTGAGTGCCTCTGTATCGATATTGATATCAATGAAGAAACCTGCACTTGCCTGGTCGGAGATCACAGACTGTGTGCTTTTCATATCACGCAGTGTACTTTCGATCTTCTGTGCTACTTCCTGCAGTCCTTTGGCATCTTTTCCGTAAAGTTTGATCCCCAGGGGTGTTCTGATCCCGGAAAGAAGCATATCGATACGTCCGCGAATAGGGTAGGTCCATGAGTTGACAAGTCCGGGAACCTGAAGTGCTTTGTCCATTTCACCCATGAGTTTTTCTGTGGTCATACCTTCTCTCCACTGATCTTTGGGCTTAAAGGTGATGATGGTCTCTATCATCCCCAGTGGTGCAGGGTCGGTTGCCGAATTTGCACGTCCCCCTTTACCGAAGACAGTGGATACTTCAGGAAAACTTTTAAGGATCTTATCTGTTTTCTGTGTCAATGCTTTACTCTGGTCTACAGAGATCCCGTATGGGGTCACTGGCATATACATTACGGTCTGTTCATCCAGCATCGGCATGAATTCCCAGTTGAGTTTCTGGTACAGGGGTACTGCTAACAGGAGTAGTCCTACAGCAATGGCTATCACGATATATTTGAGTTTTAATCCATAGTGTAAAATAGGATTATATAGCCAAATAAAAAACCTGTTCAATGGATTTTTTGACTCAGGAATGATCTTCCCTCTGACAAAGTAGATCATCAGTACCGGTACCAGTGTGACAGATAAAATAGCCCCGGCGGTCATGGCAAATGTTTTGGTGAATGCCAACGGTGAAAAGAGCAGACCCTCTTGTCCTGAAAGTGCAAAAATGGGGAGGAAAGAGACCACAACCAGTGCCAAAGCAAAGAAGATAGGACGTCCCACCACTTGGGAAGATTTTACAATGGCAGCAATACGCTCCCTGTCTTCCAAAGAACGTCCAAGTTTACCTTCTTCTTTATGCAAGGATTTGTGTGCATTTTCTATCATGACTATGGAGGCATCCACCATGGCACCAATGGCAATGGCAATTCCACCGAGTGACATGATATTCGAGCCGATACCAAACAGTTTCATAAGTAAAAAAGTCAGACCGATGGTCAGAGGCAGGACGATCAACACGATCAGTGAGGAACGGAAATGCATGAGGAAAAGTCCGATGATGATAACCACGATAATACTCTCTTCAATGAGTGTACCTTTGAGTGTATCAACCGCTTTTCCAATGAGTTCAGAACGGTCATAGGTCGTGACCACATCCACACCCTCTACATGCAATTCGGCCATTTTGGTTTTAATACGTGCAAGTGCAGAGTAGACATCTTCTCCGTAACGCAGCATGACGATCCCGCCTACGACTTCACCTTCTCCGTTCAGGTCAGCCATACCGCGACGTGCAGCAGGGACTTTCTCTACACGGCCAATGTCGCCTAACGTAAGAGGAACACCGCCTTTGGTAGTGATAACAAGATCGCGAATTTCACCAAGGTCTTTGATATATCCTTTTGCCTGTACCATCCACTCATAACCGTTCTGGATCACGATACGTCCGCCGGTATCGTTGTTGTTCTCTTTAAGGGTACGCGCTATATCTTTGATGGAGAGATCGTACTGTACCAAAGCATCATTGTTCACCGTGATCTGATAGGTCGGGATAAACCCGCCGATGGTCGCCACTTCAGAGACACCGTCCACACCCATGAGAGCATACTTGTAGTAGTAGTCCTGAAGGGTACGTAACTCTTCGAGTGTTTTGGTCTGAGAAGTCAAGGCATACTCATAAGCCCAGCCCACACCGGAAGCATCCGGTCCCAGTGTGACTTCCATATCATCAGGGAGTTGACTCTGAATGGATGCTAACTGTTCAAGTACACGTGAACGTGCCCAGTAAAGGTCAGTGTCTTCTTTGAAAATGATATAGATCAGCGCATTTTCATAGGTAGAAAAACCACGTACTGTTTCAATGTTTGCAATGGCAAGAAATTGTGCAACTAAGGGGTAGGTTCCCTGGTCTTCAATGATCTCAGGACTCTGTCCTTTCCATGTCACCTGCACGATCACCTGCGGAGGAGAGAGATCCGGAAGTGCATCCAAAGGTGTATTTTTCATGGACCAGACAGATCCCATGATAATAAAGACAGTGGCCATCAGCACCAGGAAACGGTTTTTAACAGAAAAGGCTATCAGTTTTTCAATCATTCTTGTATCCTCTACTGTTAATATATGCTGTTGATCTGTGCATCAGAGTCCATCATAAAGAGTGCATTGTTCACAACATTCTCTCCATTGGACAGTCCCTTTTTCACAATGAAGTAGACATTGTCAAGCGGTTCCACATCGATCTCTACCGGTTCATATTCGCCTTTGAAATCGGTTGCAAGAAAGGCATACCATTTACCGTCTTTTCTCAAGGCAGCAGTACGTGGAATGACCAGTCGGCTTTGTGTTTCAGCTGAAGCGTGTATTTTGGCATACATACCGGGTTTAAGTATGTCATTACTATTGTTCACAGTCAAACGCAGGGTTGCGGTAGCTTCTTTGGGGTCAAGCATAGGGTAGAGCAGTGTTTTCTTTGCTTTAAATGCTGTAGGGATACCTTTTACTTTCACGGTGAAGTTGTTTAATTTATTTAAATTCTGCAATTCCTTTTGGAAAAGTTTTGCCTCGATCCATACTTTATCAATATTGACAATTTCAAAGAGTTTTTCCTGTTTTTTGAAACTTGAACCCATATTGAGGTTTTTCTCAAAGATCCAGCCTGAGATAGGAGCGTAAATAGTAGTATATTCATCCACTTTTCCTGTATTTTTAATAAGGTCTATCTCTTTTTGGCTCACGTTAAGCAGTCTGAGCTTCTCTTTTGCTCCTCTGAGCATACCCAGTGTGGCACGCTGTGCATTAAACCTAATAGCATTCAGATAATCCTGTTTTGCTTTGTAGACTTCCGGAGAGTAGACTTTTACCAAAGCTTCACCCATCTTTACTTTTTTGTATCGTGTATCGGCATAGAGTGCTTCTACATAACCACTGTACCAGGAAACAACTTCTACTCTGCGGGAATCTTCTACTACTATATATCCGTAGTTCACCTGCTCTTTGGCTGCTGTAAGTTGTTTGACTTTAACAGTTCTGACGTTAAAAAGCTGTTCGATCACACGTTTGTTCTTACGCTCCTTTATTTTTACAGGGTCATTTTTCTCTGCTTCTTTCTCTGCAGCTTCTTCTTTCAGCATAACAGCATGTTCCTCGGGTGTCATGGTTGTTGTACCGGTAGCAGTTGCTTTTTCTTCTTTTTTATTCATGGCAGCATGTTCTTCTGCTGTCATGGTTCCGCTTGTTCCTGCCGGTTTTTCCGGTACAGCTTTGGCAGTGTTCTCTTTCCCTGTAGAACATTTTCCCGATTCACATTTCATTTCTGCCTGGGCAGTAAGTGTCAACAGAAGTAGTGAAAGTGAAAGTGTTTTGAATACGTTGTGTTTCATTATTTGATTTCCCCAATGAGTGATTTTAGTTTTGCTTTGGTTCTCAGGTAAGCTGCCTTTGCAACAGTGCGTTCTTCATCAAGATCAAGTTTCTGCTCAAGAAGACTGGTATAGGTAAAGAGGTCTTCACCGCTTTCTATGGAGGCTTCGTTGAGTTCGAACATATGTTGAAGTTTTGGCAGACTGTCATTCTGGATGATCCCGTAAATACTATAGGCTTCTTTCATTTTGGCATAGGTGACACGTATCTCGCTCTCTAATGCATAACGGTAGTCAAGTGAAGTACTTTGTGCAGCTAAAGCATCTTTACGTGCGGCTTCGGTTTCAAGTTTTTCAGAACCGAATATCGGCAGAGAAAAGCCAACTGAAACGGAAGCATAATCTTCAAATTCCTGACGGTTGAAGTATCCTATCTGTACAAAAGGATCCGGATTGACTTCAAGTGCTTTCATATCTTTGTTGGCATTTGCCACTTTACTTTGGGACAGCGTACGCTTGAAGGCAGGATTTCTTTCCAGGTTTGAAAGGTAATATCCCAGTGATCTCGGTTTTGTCATACGAAATTTATCAGAAACAGAAATATTTTTTCTCTGTACCAGGTAGGCAAGTTTTGCTTCCTGACTTTTAAGCACGGCTTTGTAGCGTTCACTTCTGATATGCAGTCGTGAAAGCATCAACTCAGCAGCCATACTGTTTGAGTGGCTCATGCTGTCTGTTGAAGTATAGGCATCATAGAGTGCAATATTCTGCTTTGTAAGCTTCTCATACTGTCTGACAATACGGATGCGCTCTTTGATTTCAAGAATGGTATAGGAGGTTGTTCTGATCTCTTCAGCCAGTTTGACCTTGGAGATATCGTAAGAGTCGGAGATCACATTTTTTTGTGCACGGGTAAAGCTCTCTCTGGCATCGATCTTTCCAAACCATGGAAAACG
>CAZCBU010000297.1:0-5990 GCA_964496995.1 uncultured Sulfurovum sp. | reverse complement strand
CTGGAAGTCCTTGAATATCTCTACAGTATCAAAGAGTCGGTGGTCATTGTACTGGGGAACCATGATCTTGCACTTATCGCAGCTTATTACGGTGTCAAGAAATCCAATGAAACTATTGAGCCTATCTTGCAGTCACCCAATGCCAAAAAGCTCATAGATTGGCTTTGTGATCAGAAGTTCCTGCATGTGGATTATGCTTTGGGGTATTGTATGTCTCATGCAGGGATCTCTCCAGAGTTCGATCTCGGTATGGCACTGGAGTATTCCAAAAGAATTGAAGAGAGACTCAAACGTGACGATATCAAGATATGGCTCAAACAGATGTTCAAACATGGGATTGAACGTTTTGATCGTAAAGCGAGACCTGTAGATATTGACCGATATATCTTAAGCTCTTTTATACGTATGCGTTTCTGCTACAAAGACCATCGTCTGGATTTTGATCAAAAAGGCCCGCCTACAGAAGTATTGAGAGAGAAAGGGTTAAAACCCTGGTTTGAGTGTCATAACAGAAAAGATATCGACCTGAAGATCATTTTTGGTCACTGGTCAACACTGGGGCTGTACCAGGATGATAATGTTCTGGGTTTAGATACCGGATGTCTGTGGGGCGGAAAACTAACCGCTGCACGAATTGACAGTGATGCTGTAAAGATCGTATCTGTAGATTGCTCTAAAGTATGATATAATCCCGCAAATAAAACCAAGATAGGAAAACAGATGGCAACATATATATTTGGACATACGACTCCTGATACAGATTCGATCGTAGGTGCGATTTCGCTTTCATATTTGAAAAACAGACTGGGTGAAGAGTGTATCCCTGCCAGACAGGGTGAGCTCAATCCCGAAACACAATGGATACTTGAAAAATTCGGCTATGATGCACCATTGCTGAAAACTTCATATGCAGGTGAAAATGTGTATCTCATTGACTTTATGGAGAGTTCACAGAGTCCTGAAGATATTTCAGAAGCAACAATATTGGGGATCGTAGATCACCACAAACTGGGGGATCTTAAAACCGATGCACCATTGGAAATGTGGGTACGTCCCGTTGGCTGTTCCAACACGATCGTTAAACAGATGTTTGATTATTATGATGTTGAGATACCTAAAGAGCTTGCAGGCATGATGATGTGTGCGATCTTGAGTGACACGGTTATTTTCAAATCACCGACCTGTACCAAAGAAGATACCAAAGCCTGTAAAGAACTGGCACAGATCGCTGGTATTGAGGACTATAAAGCATTAGGGATGGAAATGTTCATTGTTAAATCCAATGTGCTTAATGCCACACCGAGAGAGTTGGTACTCAGGGATTTCAAAGACTTTAATATGGGTGGAAACAAGATCGGTGTCGGACAGCTTGAAGTGGTTGACCTTTCTGTCTTTGATAACATGAAAGAAGATCTTTTTGCTGCTATGAAAGAACTTAAAGAGGAAGAGGGTAGACATACGGTACTGCTTCTTTTGACAGACATTATGCAGGAAGGTTCTCAACTTCTCGTACTTTCTGATGATGTGAACAAGATTGAAAATGCATTTGATGTGACACTGGAAGATGATCAGGTTTGGATAAAAGGTGTGATGAGCCGTAAGAAACAGATCATCCCTTTCCTGGAGAAACAGTTTTAATCGCTATATAGGGTGTGTTTCCCAACATACCCTCATAATTATTTAACTATATGCCCCACAAACTTAGACATGTTGTCTAAGATCCTCCCCCCTTTTCTAAAGCCTAAGCCACAAGCCTCATAGGCATAAAAAACACCAGCCTGATAACTTTGTCCTTCTGCATCAGTCGGAAGTTCTGTATACGCCTGATAGACCATTTTATGGTTGTCATAATCACCATCTACAGATTCAACTTTCTGGTTATTCTCATTTATGATAGTGACTGAACCGCCTTCTCTTCCGAATATAGGTTTCTCTACCTGTTTTTTTGCTGCTAAAGGTTCAAAAGAAGTTTCAAGCAGAAGAGGGTGGTTGGGGTAGAGATCCCATAAAATTTTGAGTAAGCCTTTACTTTGGAAAAGAAGAGTATATGCCGGGTTGAATATAATCGCTTTCTGGTTTTTAATGATGTTGGTTAAAAGCATTGCCAGGTCGGATTCTTCCAAAGCAATATCTTCCCAAGGGATGAGTTTGAACCAGAGTTCATAGTTGGTATCGTTATAGAAGATACCTTCATTGGCATCAAATTCAATGTCATCAATATAGGCAAATTCTGTATGGTATCCTGCATCATCGGCGATATGCTGAAGCAGTCTCACTGTATTCTCTTCTTCAGAATTTCCGCGAACAGAGGTAAAGAGGAAATTCCAACCGTCATAACGTTCTTCAAAAGTGGAAACATCTTCTTCAAGGGTCACGAGTCTTTTAAAGTTGTCAACAAGTGCTTCGTAGAGCGTATTAAATTGACTCTCCTCTTCAAGGTCATTCTGCTTTAACATAGCCCATTGAACAATAGCAGTTTCAAAAAGTGCAGTAGGGGTATCAGCATTGAATTCCAAAAGTTTGATGGGCTTTCCATCGATCCCTCCTGCCAGATCAAAGCGACCGTAGAGATGCCAGTGTACATCATTTTCCCAGGATTCTTTGATAACATCTACCAGATTGAAGGGAATACCTATTTCATGAAAAAGATCATTTTCCACTACATGTTCTGCAGCCTCTACGAACATATCATAAAGTGCGTTCGTTGCTTCATAATAGGCTTCAGCCTCAGTTTCAGAAATGACAACTAGCTCATCTGAAATGTAAGCACTGTTATCACTGTCTGTATGCCATACAAACCCCAGGGATTCCAGATAGTTGGTATCAAGTGCTGTGACCTTCTGTAAATTTAACATGGTTTAACCTCCAAAGAACCCACCTTTTCTGGCAGAGCCTTTTTTATTTCCGAAGAATCCGGATCTTTTTGAAGTACTTTTTTTAGCTTTTGAAAAACTCTTCTGGCTTCTGGAGTAGGTTGATGGAGATTTGTATCCTGCTTTACGGTTGTTCTGGTAATTTTGGTTTCCAAAAAGTTTGTTTCCTATATAGGAACCTATCATTGCCCCGGCAATACTTGAAAGCAGTACAGAACCCAGTCCCATACCCTGGGAGACTTCAGGATTCTGTTGTGTCAATACAGAGGTACCGTTGTCAATTTTGGCTTCCTCTTCCTTTACAAGTTTGTCCATCTCCTCTTTGGTCAGGACACGTTCTACCCCGTCAAGCTGTTTAAGTACGATACGTGTTTCATCTGCTGGGAATTCATCTTTGATCTTGTATTTTCCGGGAGCCGTCTCTTCTATGATGACAAAGGCTCCCTTTGCCCGAACCTCTTCCTGCTGCTGGCCTGAATTTCCGGTACATCCCGTGATGCCTGTGGCAAGGAGTGCCCCAAGACCTGTAGCAGTGGCAATGCTGGTGAATTTTTTAATGTATTTCATGTCTGTTTCCTAAAAAATGTTTGCGTTATCATAGCAAAATTATCCTAGAAATATGACATAGGAAAGAAGCTGTAAAAAGTGAGAATAAGGAAAAAGACAAAGAGGGAAGAAGCTCTTTGTCCTATAAAAGGAGTTTTGTTTTTTAGTCCATTTGCTTTCTGAGGAAAGTAGGAACATCCAGGATATCTTCATGATCCCCATTATATCCGCCAACAACCATTTTGTTCGCAGATCTAAGTGTATTGATCGTTGTTGTATTCGCGTCAGGAAGTGTCGCCTGTTTTCTTACAGTAGGCTCGGCAATAGCATTTTTATCTTCAAATCCGGTTGCAACGATCGTAATACGGACTTCATCAATATCCATATTCTCATTGGTTGTCGTACCAAAGATCACAGATGCATCTTCATCCGCAGACTCTTCAACGATGTTCATTGCTTCACCGATCTCCATAATAGGGTAGTCGGGATGAATGTCAAAGTGTACAAGTACACCCATTGCACCGTCAATAGAGATATTGTCAAGCAATGGTGATTCAATTGCTGCTTTTGCTGCATCATACGCCGCATTGGTACCGGTGCTGTATCCTGCACCCATAAGTGCAAGACCTCTGTGACCCATCACGGTCTTTACATCGGCAAAGTCAAGGTTGATGTCATTATCTCCGTGAGAGAGGATCACTTTTGAGATACCGCCGACTGCCTGTGCAAGAATATCATCTACCATTCTGAAACTCTCTTTGATACCGAGGTTTTTTTCAACGATAGAAAGAAGTTTTTCATTTGGAACCACAATAATAGAGTCACTCTCTCTTTTAAGTTCTTCCAAACCTTCTTTGGCAAGCTTGGTTCTTTTTCTTCCTTCAAATTTAAAAGGAGAAGTAACAATGGAAACGGTCAAAGCACCGACCTCTTTTGCTGCCTGTGCGATGATAGGTGCAGCACCTGTACCTGTACCACCGCCAAGACCGGCAGAGATAAATACGATGTCAGACCCCTCTAACATTGCTTTGATATCTTCAAAACTCTCCAATGCAGCTTCTCTGCCTTTGTCCGGAACCATACCTGCACCAAGGCCTCTGGTCGCGTTCATGCCCAATTGCATCTTGAATGGTGCAAGTGAAGAATCCAATGCCTGTGCATCTGTATTGGCAACAATAAGGTCAATACTGTTGATCCCCTCCTGTATCATGTGGTTGATCATGTTTCCACCACCGCCACCTACACCGATCGCTTTTATTTTCGCACCGTTTGTCGTACACTTCGCTTCTACTATATCTATCTCAAACTCTTCCATCTCTTCCTCCTTTATATGTAATGTATTTAAAATCTGCCAAATAAATCAACTTAAAAAAGCTGTTTTGCCCAGTTTGTCAGTTTTTTAAATGGGTTGCTGTTCTCTTTTCCAATATCCGGCAGATCATCAAACCTGATAGGCTCAAGATCTTCAGAATTTTTTTGTTTCTCTTTTTTCACCTCTTGTTTACTTACCTCTTCGACGGTATTTTTAATACGGATATCATCAAGATCATCTGTATATATATCTTTGGAATGCATCAACTCCTGCTGGAAATTGATCTCATACTGTGTATGTTCACCGGCTTTATAAAGCAGGAGACCGACCACGGTAGAGAATGCCGGGTCTTTGAGTTCATCAAAGAGTCCGTCAATTTCACGCGGATAGGCAATACGTACCGGCATAGCAGAGAAGATGGATTGTGCCAACTCTCTGATCCCTTTGAGTTTCGTCATACCTCCGGTCAGAATGACACCTGCGCCGATCTGCTCTTTAAGTGCAGACTTTTCAAGAGATTTTGCCAGGATCATCAGTGCCTCTTCTACACGGGAGAAGATCACTGAATGTACGATCTCCAGGGAGACGCCGTTACGATTCTCTTCATCTCCTATGACAGGAAGCTCGATCACTTCATTTGAAGTTTCAATAAGGTTTCCATGGCGTATCTTGACACCTTCCGCTATCTGCAATGGTGTATGAAGTGCCATGGAAAGGTCATTGGTGATATGGTTCGAACCTACACCGAGGAAGTCATTGTATCGTATGGAGTTTCCTGTATGGACCACAAGGTTACTCGTCTGACCCCCAAGGTCGATCACGGTGACACCAAGTTCTTTTTCATCTTCATCCATGGTAGCTATGGCCGAAGCATAGCCACTCAGTACAATACCGTCTATTTCCACACCTGCAGAACGGACGGCTTTTTTAAGGTTTGAAAGGTTTGACTTCTGTGTCATAATAATGTTGACATCCACTTCCATACGGCTTGCATTCATACCGTATGGATCTTCAATATAATCCTGGTCATCTACTCTGAAATTATATGGCAATACATGAATGACCTCATATTCTGTAGGAACATTGGCATTATACAATGCTGTCTGCATCACACGTGTGATCTCTTTAATGGAGATATCTTTATGCGGTATATTGACGATACCGGTAGAGTTGAGGCTTTTTGCATAGGCATTTGAGATGGAGACGGTAGCGGAAGTGATATTGCTTCCGGAGATACGCTTGGCATCAGCGATCGCTTT
>CAZCBU010000296.1:0-2706 GCA_964496995.1 uncultured Sulfurovum sp. | reverse complement strand
GCGGTGAATGCTTCAATGCAGCTTGGGATTGACCTCTACTACTGTGGGGATGAGCGTAAAACACTCATGGATGCGGTCAAAGAGTTTCAGGAGGGGAAATACCATAAGATCACACCGGAGAACTTCCACCTCTACCGATAGGTTTCATAAGGCGGAGTAAAGTTTGCTTGGATAGAATATCACCAAATTTAATATATAGGAACAACCATGGCAATTGAAAAAGAAAACAGTGTTGTAGGTATCGAGTACGAAGTAAAAGATGCTGGAACAAATGAAGTAGTAGACAGTAACAAAGGGGCTCAGCCACTTGAATTCGTAATGGGTAAAGGACAGATCATTCCTGGTCTTGAAAATGCACTTGTCGGTATGAAAGAGGGTGAAAGCGCAGATATTCTTGTCAAAGCGGCAGATGCATACGGCGATGTCAATGCAGAGGCAGTACAGACACTTCCTATCGAGCAGTTTGAAGGTGTGGATCTGAAAGAGGGTATGACACTTTACGGACAGGGTGAAGATGGACAGACTGTACAGGTAACAGTGAAGTCTTTCAATGACAAAGAGGTTACAATTGACTTCAACCACCCTCTGGCAGGAAAAGATCTAATGTTCTCAGTGAAGGTTCTTTCTGAAAGACCTGCTACTGAGGAAGAAGCAGCTACTGGTCAAGTCGGTGGTGAGCACTGTGATGACGGTTCTTGTGGATGTAGCCACTAAGACCTTCTGATCCCCTCGGGGATCGCCTTTCCTTCTTTTCTTTTTTTCCTCTCTTCTATACTTCCTCTTTTTTTAATGTAAAAAATAGTTGAATATTGTCTGATTATCACTTTATTTGCTAATATAAGCTATAATCCCATATAACAAAATTTGTGTTTCTGGGGAGTGGCAATGATAAAAAAAATAGAGAAGTACTTTGATATCAATATGGTACTGATGACGATCTACTCCGCACTGGAGTCTGTCAGAGAAGAAGAGCATATTGAACTTGTCTATGATATCGAAGCAACGATTCCCAAAGAGCTGCGTGGAGATGTCGAGTCCGTAACCCACCTGCTGACACAGATGCTGGTCTTTATCTTTCAAAATACCCCCAACCATGAAGTGATACTCTATCTTCGGGCACCTCAGGATTTCCTCTATGAAGAGTTTATTACCTTTGAAGTAGAAGATACAGGTATCAGCAGAGAGAAAGCCATGAGCTTTTTCGATGCCCGTCTCAAGCCTGTACTGGAGAGACTGGAGGCGAGTGCATCTTACGATGAAGAAACAGAAAAAATATCCATATCCATTCCGTTCAAACTGCATGATCTGGGGAACAGACGTTATTACAGACTCCCTGATATCGGGATGCTTGGGAAAAAAGTGCTGTTGATCGCCAAAAGCAAAATCGTTGCAGAGAGTTTGCAGAAGATGTTCAGGTATTTCCTCTATGAAGTTGATGTCGGGGCAGAAGCCTATAAGCGCAGAGGAAGCAACCTCGCCATTTATGATATTTTTGTACTGGAAGACTCACTGTTGACGCCGGGTATTGAAGAACTTGTCATGAAAGTACAGGAGAAACATGATTTAAAATTTGTACTGTTGCAGGAAGCGGACAAAGCAGAAGTACGCAGTCAGAAATTTATCTCTGCCTATTTGATCAAACCGGTGATGCAGGAGAGTATCTTTGAACTTATCATTGCGCTCTTTGAAGCGGATATCGAGGAGAGAAAGATCAAAAAAGAGGCAGGTAAACCCATTATCAATATGGAGAAGTACATTATCGATGCTTCCAAGAAAAGTGAAGAGGCCTATCTGCAGATGGAGAAGATTAAAGAAGAGATGATGCCGGCGAAGCGACAGGAAAAATCAGCATCTGAAGCATTTATGCATCCGACAGATGAAAAAGATGAAACAGCACTGATACTCAACGTGGAATTGGGAAAAGAGAAGGCAAAGCAGGCTGGGATCGAGTATGCCAATGCTCTGAAAGATTTTCTTGAAACATTTGACCGCTCCGATCTCTATTTTCGTGATATAGCCAAAAACAAAGCAGCCTGGCAGATCAAAGAGTTCGCTATTGACCTGGAGAAGAAGGCCCGTCTGATCGGTGCGGAGCGTATCGCCAACCTGGCTGAGAAGATCAGTTTGCTGTTTGTATATGATAATCTTGATATGCTTCCGGTCTATACGGGAAAATACCATCTGGAACTCCAAAGACTCTTTGGTGAAATCAAGCGCTATTTGCAAAAATACCACTGGTAGATCCGATAGTATGTCATTTTGACATGCTTTTTGGTATGTTTGTGGAGAATGACTATAATGCTTCTATGAAAACCTACGCTGATCCCGAGATCTTTTCCACAGGAATACTGCTTGTATTTCTATTCCTTCTGCTCTTTCGTACATGGACATTTTTTGCCCTCTCCAAAAGAAAACGCTATCTCAAACGGTTCAAACGGCTCAAACAGTTGAAACGTCTTGGTTGGAGCGAATTTGAACATCTGTGTCGGCTGCTGTTCGAAGAGGAGGGATGGAAAGTCACAGAAAATGAAAAAAAAGGAGCAGATGGTGGTGTAGACCTCTGGATGCAAAAACGCCGTGTCCGTGCAATCGTACAGTGTAAAAAATATGAAGATGCCAGAGTGACGATCAAAGTGATCCGTGAAATGTATGGCCTTATGTATGAGTATGAAGTGGAACATGCCTTCATTGTCACGACCAGTGAAT
>CAZCBU010000295.1:0-4989 GCA_964496995.1 uncultured Sulfurovum sp. | reverse complement strand
AAAAAAGATCCTAGATATGCATACTCTATCTCTCGTTCAGGTAAATTGACAATGTTCGATATTGCTGCTCCTGGTCAGCCTGCATTGGCATCAGTACAGGTAGGACAGGAGTCAAGAGGTCTTGCAGTATCTCCAGATGGTAAATATATTTTGGCAGGTAACTATAACCCGGGTGGTGCAGTACTTTGTGATGCACATACACTTGAGCCTCTAAAAGTATATGATACAAGCCGTGTTATTGATCCTGACGGACAGATCGGACCATCAAGAGTAGCTGGTATCGCAGATACACCGTATGGACCGTACTTTGCAATGGCATTGAAAGATGGCGGGCATACATACATTATCGATTACTCTAAAGAAGGTTTCCCAATTGTGGGTGATGTTCCAAATATCGGTAAGATCCTGCATGACTGTTTCTTGAATGAGAATGAAGGTGAAGACTTTGGTCGTTACTTCCAGATCGCTTCTCAAGGTTCAGATGTGATGGGTATTGTTGACTTTAAGACCAAAACATTGGCTGCTAAAGTGCATACAGGTAAAAAGTCCAAGCCGCACCCAGGTCAGGGTTCATCTTGGTTCAACAAAAAAATGGGTAAACAGTTGAATGCGACAAACTCTATGAACTTCGGTTCAGTTGTTATCTGGGAATCTCCAAGCTGGGAAATTGTTAAAAAAGTTGAAACAGCTGGTGGTGGTCTGTTTGTAGGTACTGCTGAGCATACACCTTGGATCTGGTCTGACTGTGTTCTTGGTAAGCCAGACAAGTATAATGAAGTTCACTTGATCAACAAAGAGACACTTGAAACTGACAGAATCATTAAAGTCGGTAAAACAAAAGGTCAATTGATCGATGCGAAGACTAAAAAAGTACTTCAAGAGTGGGATGCAACACAGCATGAAAAAGTACCTGTAAATGAAGTAGCATTCGGAAAAGAGAAGATCTTGCCTATGCCAGATAAGTTAGGTGCTGCTGTGAAAGATCCTGTACAACCAAGATTGCTTCACGCTGAGCCTGCGAACCATGGTAAATGGACAATGATCTCTGAGTGGACAACTGGTAGAATTGGTATCTACGAGTCGGATACAGGTAAGTTCGTTAAGTATATTGAAAACTTGACAACACCTACATTTACATACTCAGTTGAGCACAGACAGCATATTCCTGGTGCTTAATTAATACCTTATTACTCTCTCCTTTTGGAGAGGGTGATTTATTGAAGTGATCATCAAAGATCATCTCAATAAGTTACCAAGGTTTTTATACAATGAAACACTTTGTTTTCATCTCACTTTTTTTATTCTCTTTCTTCTTTTTTACTACACTTCAAGCCAAAGATAAATATTTGGACAACCACTCCTGTAATGAGTGTCATGAAAAGATCTACGAAGAGTACCAATCTTCTTTTCATTCCAAAGGGTATTTTACTGATGAATTACATCGAAAGATCGCAGATAAAGTCAGTACCAGGAAGTATAACTGTGCTACCTGTCATATGCCTATGGCAGATAATTTGAAAGAACTTCTTTCCGGTGAAGCCAGACCCAGCAAGCACAATAAAACACATACAGATGCGATCTCCTGTTACTTCTGTCATACGATCGCCTATGTCAAAACAGCACATAAGTTCAACATCAATACCAAAGCACGGCAAGCCAAAGGATACAAACCGACACTCTACGGAAGACTGGACAACCCTGATGACAGTGACAAGCACTCCTCTGCATCCAATCCTGTCTATGCCAAGAAAGTCTGCATGGGGTGTCACTCGCATAAACTGAATGACAACAATGTGACGATATTTAAGGCAATGGGTGAAAAGCAGGACAGTATCGGATGTATCAAATGCCATATGCCAGAAGTTGCAGGCGGGGCGGAAAAGATGGATAAAAGAACAAGAGGCCATCATGCCAGTCATAAATTTTTAGGTATTCATGATGTGGAATTCCGGAAAAAGGGAGTAGATGTCAATATAAGCACAGAAGAGAAAAAGATCTTGGTGACTTTGACCAATAAAATGGAACATCCGCTTATTATTCAGCCTGCACGTGCAAAATTTCTAAAAATAGAGATTACAAGAGACAATAAAGTGATCTGGAGAAACTACAATAAAAAACCAAGTGAAGACAAGCAGGGGTATTTTGCCTACAGTTTTAAAAAAGAAGGTGAAAAAGTGATTATTCCTGCACATGCAAATAAAGGAACTGTTTATAATCTTCTGGCTAAAGAGACAAAGGTTTTATCTTACGCTGTGCCGGAACTTCAAAGCAAAGATAAGATCACGGTAGGGTTATATGTACAGCTTGCAAAAGAGGATTGTACCAAAGTGGTTGATCTGGAAGGGACAGATCTGACACAGCCGCAATTGATAAAAGAGAAGGAAGTCATACTTAAATAGTTTTCAGTACAATATAAATAAGTGATGTGAAGGATTAATATATGAATATTATGATAGCCGGTGCAGGTACGGTAGGCTACAGTTTGGCGCAAACACTTTCACATAAACATAATATCATTGTGGTCGATAAAACACTGCAAACACTCAACAGGCTTGAAGAGAGTATCGACATACTGGTCCTTCATGGAAATATAGAAGATCCCAAAACTTTTCAGGCATTGCATATAGATACCCTCGATCTTTTTATCGCTGTAACGGATTCAGATGAAGCCAATCTACTCTCTACACTTATTATTGATGATGTGATAAAGGTGAAAAAGAAGATCATCAGACTGAAGAACAGTTATTTTAAAAAGAGTACCGTACTGGAAAAACTGGCAATCGACGATGCTATTTTCCCGGATGATCTGACAGCAGATAAATTCGAATCACTTTTTACCCATGCGAAAGCCAATAATGTCAAACGTTTTAGACAAACGGAACATCAACTGGTCTCTATAAAGGTAGAATGTGAAAACAGTCATGAAATGCCGGTCTCTGAGCTAATACGTGATAATCTTATTGTATTGGGGATCGAAAGAGAGAAAAACTACTTTACTCCTCTGCCTTCAGAGTCAATACAGGATAATGATCTTATTTACTTTTTTGGTCAAAGTGAAGAGATCGAATCACTCTCTTTCAGACTCAATAATAAAATGCCGGCAAATATTCAAAAAGTAGCAATATTTGGAGCAAATCAGCTGGCACAAAAGATCGCACATACATTGCTTATGAAAAATCTTGACATTAAAATGATAGACAAGAACAGAGACCATTGTAAAATGGCGTCAGAGTATCTGCAAGGCAAGGTGACCATTATCAATTCTACCTATGATGACCACCATCTTTTTGAAGATGAGGGACTTAAAAATGCCGATATGATCATTGCTGCAGGCTCTGATGATGAAAAAAACATCGTTAAATGTATCGAAGCCAAAGAATACGGTATAGAAAAAGTAGTTGCGATCAACAATGATAAAGCATATTATAACCTGATGCATAAACTGGGCATTGTGGTTGTACGCGGCAGCAAGATAGGCGCCTATTATGCGATCCTGGAAAAGATCGCTTCTAGTCATGTGGTGACTGAGAGACATTTTTGCGGAGGACAGGGAGTTTTGTTCATGCGAAAAGTGGATAAAGGTTCTGTATTGATAGGCAAGGGGATATCTGTTTATTCTATTGACAACTGTTTGATACGCATGATCAGAGAAGAGAAACTGCTGGAGTTGGATCAAGAGGTACAATTCAAAGAAGGTGATATCGTGATGGTGTCTGCCAATGTCAAAGAGGAAGAAAAGATACAAAAATGGATATATACGCTCTAAAGAATGTACTGAAATTCCTTTCTGTCATTGGTTTGGCAGTCAGCCTTTTTCTGCTTACACCTATTATTACAGGTTTGTTCTATGATGAAGATATGACTTTATTCCTGCTTTTTGACTTTACTTTGTTCATAGTAAACTTTATCATTTATCTCTTCCTGAGAAAGCATGAGATGAAACTGAGTATTAAAGATGGAATACTTTCTGTAAATCTTGTATGGATACTTCTTGGTATCGCAGGTGCTGTACCGCTTATACTCTATACCGAGGTGACATGGGCAGAGGCGTTTTTTGAAGCGGTCAGTGGATTCACGACCACTGGAGCTACGATCTACAGTAATATTGAAGCACTGCCGAAATCCATTCTTTTTTTACGGTCTCTGACCCACTGGCTGGGAGGTATGGGGATCATTGTACTTGGTGTCGGGCTTTTCTCTCTCATCAATCCTTCTGGTTCCATGACACTTTTCAAAGCAGAATCCACCGGTATCAAAATGGAAAAGATCACGCCTAAAGTAAAAGATACCGCTATTTTACTTTGGGGTATCTATCTGTTGTTTACTGTGGTGGATGCCATTGCTCTGAAACTTGCGGGTATGACAACATTTGATGCTGTAAACCATGCTTTCTCTACGATCTCAACAGGAGGATTCTCAACCAGGAATAACTCTCTGGGTTATTATGATTCTGCTGCTATCATATGGATCACTACACTGTTCATGCTTCTTTCTGGCATTAACTTTCTGGCACACCTGAAGTTTTTTTCTACGGGAGACAGTAGTGGATACAAAAGAGAAGAGGTGCTTTGGTATCTTGCGCTCTTTGTGATGCTTTCACTTTCTCTTACTGCCGTGGTAATGTACTTTCACGGTGATGGTCTTTCCCATGCGTTGGATCATGCTTTCTTTACCATAGCTTCTGTACTGACCACTACAGGTTTTGCAACCCTCAATTATGAGACATGGGGTCATATGGCCATTGCGGTCATTTTCATAGCTATGCTTATCGGGGGAAATGCAGGTTCTACTGCAGGGGGTGTAAAGGTCATACGCTATATCGTACTTTTTAAAAATATCATTATGGAATTCAAACGGATTCTTAATCCCAATGCCGTTCTTGGAGTTTTTATTGACCGGCAGAGAGTGTCAACAAAGATCATCTCGGCAACAACAGGGTTTATTTTCCTTTTTGCACTGACCAATATACTTTTAACACTGTACCTTTTT